>DWYO01000147.1 GCA_019118725.1 Candidatus Parabacteroides intestinavium
CGAAGAAACGGAAACAGAGGTTTATCGCCGTTTAGCTAACAACGTAGATACAATCTCTATCTATCGTAACGACAACGAAAAGTCTCTGCTGTATGAAAAGTACATGAAGGTTAACGATACGACTTCTGTAAGCTTCTTGGGTATGGAAAATATTGCTGACTTCACGAAGATGGCTCCGGCAATGATCGCTGATACAGCATACGTTCGTTATGACACGTACAAACCGCAGTACATGCTGGTTGTTGATCCGACTATCCACCCGGCAGGTAAATGGTGTGAAGAGCATCAATCTTCGACTTGTGAACATGCAGTTCCTGTTAACGCTTGGACAGAAGGTCGCTTCTTGGTTAACTTGGTTGATTCGGCTAAGGCTTGGGATGAAGCTCATAAACATCAAGTAGGTAATCCGTATAAGAACTCTGAAGGTTACTACAAGTTAGGTTTCGTTCAGGCAACTCATCGCAATGACTCTTTGATTGTTAACGATAAGAAGCAGTTCATTGGCAACAATGATAACCATATTGCTAAGTTCCAGTTCCGTTATGTAGACACAGAAGATCAGTCATTCGTAATCGAAACTTCATTAGACGGTACTCAGACTCCGGGTTACTTGAAGTGGATGAACGGTGTTGTAGTTGTTGTTGACGATATCAAGAATGCAGATGTTTACAACATGAACGAAGACGAGTCTCGCACTCCGACCGCAAACGAAGAGATCAGCGCAGAAGAAGCTACTGTATCAGTAGTTGCAACAGACGGTGCTGTAATCGTTAAGGGTGCAGAAGGCAAGAACGTAGTAGTAAGCACAATCTTAGGTAAGGTTGTAGCTAACGAAGTTGTTAACTCAGACAATGAGACTATCGCTGCTCCGGCTGGTATCGTAGTGGTATCGGTTGACGGCGAAAGCTTCAAGGTTGCAGTTAAGTAAATAAATTGAAGAGAACTTCCTCCCCCCCCTTTCGGGGTACTTCCTCTATAAACAGAGGGAGAGTTCTTTTCCCGAATTCCTCCTCTGTTTATAGAGGAGGTGTCGCGGAGCGACGGAGGAGTTAAAAATACAAACAAAGACATTAGTTCATAATTAGAAATTTAATTGTATCCCATCAGAGTAACTTGTGATAAGCGAACGGGATGATATTTAGTTAGTAAATAAAATAGAGTAACAAAAAGTTCTGCTTGCGAGTAGCTTTGTGAAGAGCGAAAGCAAGAATCTAAAAAGAAAGCCTCGCGGGCATTGCGTCCGGGAGGCTTTTTTCTACGATCTTGTTCGTATGTTTTGTACCCTCCTGCCTTGAATTTTGATGCGGTTTAGTTGACGTAGCTCAATAAAAGTTTTATCTTTGCCCATTGTAAGTGCTAAGAAGCTGTTTTGAATTTTTTTAGAGAAAACGGAAATAAATTCAAAATGGCTCTAAGTTCTTTTGTTTTGAGTTTTTAGTTGGTTTAAGTTTCGCACGTGCTCAACTTATTAGTTGATATTCAGTGAACAAGAAAACAAGATCGAGAACCTTATGGAGGCAAAATCTTGTATCAAACAGCGTGTGAAAAACGCTTGTTGTTTGAACTTGCGAAAGTTGATTAAATAATAAAGATATGGGAAAACATTTGTTTTTAGGAGACGAAGCGATAGCCCAGGCGGCCATTGATGCCGGACTTTCGGGCGTATATGCTTATCCGGGTACCCCTTCGACAGAGATTACGGAGTATATTCAGGGCTCTGCGGTAGCGAAGGAGAGAAATATCCATTGTAAATGGAGCGCAAACGAGAAAACGGCTATGGAGGCGGCTTTGGGTATGAGTTATGCCGGCAAGCGTTCGCTTTGTTGTATGAAGCATGTAGGCATGAATGTGGCGGCCGACTGTTTTATGAATGCGGCGATGAGTGGTATTAACGGGGGAATGATTATCGTCACGGCTGATGACCCTTCGATGCACTCGTCACAAAACGAGCAGGATAACCGTCTGTATGGTAACTTTGCCATGATCCCGATGCTGGAGCCGTCAAGCCAGCAAGAGGCATACGATATGGTGTATGAAGGCTTTGAATTGTCGGAGAAGTTAGGGTATCCTATCCTGCTTCGTGTCACGACCCGCATGGCGCATTCGCGTGCCGGGGTAGAGACACGTGAACTCAAAGATATGCTTCCGATGCATTGTCCGGAGGATGGACGGCAACGCTATATTCTTCTTCCGGCTTTGGCGCGTCAACGCTATCGGAAACTGATTGCGGCACAAGAAGCGTTTGAACAGGCTTCGGAGAGTTCGCCCTACAATATATATTATGATGCTCCGGATAAATCGCTGGGTATTATTGCGACCGGTATAGCATTCAATTACCTTTCCGAGAATTATCCGGATGGTTTTAAGCATCCGGTGTTGAAGATTTCCCAATATCCGGTACCGACTGAAAAACTTGCCCGTTTGGTAGACGAGTGTGAGGAGATTCTGGTATTGGAAGAGGGGTATCCGGTTGTAGAACAACAATTGAAAGGAATATTGAGCAAAGGGCTGAACGTGCATGGACGTTTGGACGGAACCCTGCAACGTGATGGAGAACTTACGCCAGATGCTGTAGGCAAAGCGTTGGGATTGACCATCACGCAATATTATGCCACACCGGAAGTGGTGGAACAGCGTCCGCCTGCCTTGTGCCAAGGATGCGGCCACCGCGATATGTATCAGGCGCTGAATGAAGTATTGGCAGAATACGAAGGAGCGAAGGTATTCGGCGATATAGGATGCTATACACTCGGAGCTTTGCCTCCTTTCCGTGCGATTGATACATGTATTGATATGGGAGCTTCCATTACTATGGCCAAAGGAGCTTCGGATGCGGGTGTTTTCCCTGCCGTTTCAGTGATTGGCGATTCGACCTTTACCCATTCCGGCATGACCGGTTTGTTGGATTGCGTGAATGAAAACACCAATATTACCATTGTGATT
The DNA here is from genome assembly GCA_019118725.1 of Candidatus Parabacteroides intestinavium. Lineage (GTDB taxonomy): Bacteria > Bacteroidota > Bacteroidia > Bacteroidales > Tannerellaceae > Parabacteroides > Parabacteroides intestinavium. The sequence continues at coordinate 2,944 of DWYO01000147.1, forward strand.
TCGGATAATGAAACTACGGCTATGACCGGAGGACAAGATTCGGCCGGTACGGGGCGTCTGGAGTCTATCTGTGCAGGTATCGGCGTTGATCCGGCGCATATCCGTGTCATGATTCCCCTCAAGAAGAATTACGAAGAGATGAAGCAAATCATCCGCGAGGAGATTGAATACCAGGGCGTCTCTGTCTTGATTCCTCGTCGCGAATGCATTCAGACATTAACCAGAAAGAAAAAAGCAAGTAAGAAATGAAAACAGATATCATACTATCAGGTGTAGGCGGGCAGGGAATCCTTTCTATTGCCGCCGCTATCGGAGAAGCCGCTTTGAAGGAAGGTCTTTATATGAAGCAGGCAGAGGTACACGGTATGAGCCAGCGTGGTGGAGATGTACAATCGAATCTGCGCCTCTCGGACCAGCCCATTGCTTCCGATTTGATTCCATTGGGCCATGCGGATTTGATCATCTCGCTCGAACCCATGGAGAGTTTGCGGTATTTGCCTTATTTACATAAGGAAGGATGGCTTGTGACCAATTCGCAACCTTTTATCAACATCCCGAATTATCCGGAGATAGAGAAGGTAAATGCGGAATTGGATAAACTCCCGCATAAAGTCGTTTTGGATGTGGAAGCAATTGCCAAAGAAGCCGGTTCGGTCCGTGCGGCAAATATCGTCATGCTTGGCGCTGCTACGCCTTTCCTCGGATTGGAATACGAAAAGATTGAAGAGGGAGTCCGTAGTATCTTTGCCCGTAAAGGGGAAGAGATTGTAGCCATGAACCTCAAAGCCTTGAAAGCAGGATATGAAATAGCACAAAGTAAAGCATAAACGTATGAAAAAGTATCTATTGACAACCCTTTGTCTGCTCTTCGCCTGTGTGGCTTGGGCGCAGACTGACTGCGAGGATATCATTAAGGTAGGCGATACGATGCCCTCCTTTACGATTACGCACGATAACGGTACAACCATCTCTTCTACGAAATGGAACGGTAAGGTGATTCTTGTGAATCTCTTTGCTACCTGGTGCCCGCCTTGCCAGAAGGAATTGGCCGCGGTAAAGCAAACGTTGTGGCCGAAGTATAAGGACAATAAGGATTTTGTGATGTTGGTCATCGGCCGTGAGCACACGGATGCCGACCTCAAGAAGTATAACGAAAAGAAGGGGTTCGAGTTTCCGCTTTATCCGGATAAAAACCGTGCTATCTTCAATTCGTTTGCCAAGAATCTCATACCCCGTTCTTATCTGATCGGGAAAGATGGCAAAGTGGTGTATGCCAGCAAAGGCTATACCGATGAAGAATTTGCGCAGCTGATGCAAGAAATAGAGAAGGCGTTGGGAGAATAGGAGATGCGTTGACAAGGATTAGAATGTGTCTTTTTCCTTGTCAACTGTGGTCTTGTTCCTTTGTTAACTGAAAAATAGAAAGTGATGGATTGTAAGGACATACATGTTGTTTACTTTTCGCCCACCCATACTTCGGCCAAGATTGTGCATGCCGTAGCGGAAGGGATGGGCGCCGTTTCTTATGCGGAATCGGATCTGACTTACGAGAAACCGGCACAATTGGAAAGCATCCAGGGGGGGCTGACGCTGGTGGCTGTTCCGGTATATGGAGGCCGTGTGCCGGACATCGCCCTCGAGCGGTTACAGATGCTCCGGGGAAAACAGACCCCGGTTGTGCCTATTGTGGTGTATGGCAATCGGGATTATGACGATGCTTTGCTGGAACTTTCGGATGTTCTTAAAAGCCAGGGATTTATTCCGGTGGCAGCCGGAGCGTTTATCGGGGAACACTCGTTCAGTTCGGCGGAATACCCGGTAGCCGCCGGTCGTCCGGACAAAGCCGATCACGATGCGGCATTCCTTTTTGGGCAGCATATCGTGGAGAAAGTACATGCGTTGAAGAGTCTCAAGGAAATGCAGCCATTGACGGTGAAAGGGCATTTCCCATATAAAGAGAAGATGCCTGCGCAGCCTGCCTCACCGCTGACCGACCTTGATCTTTGTACGCAATGTGAGCATTGTATCGGCATTTGTCCGACAGAGGCCATCTCGATTGTCGAGGGGGAAATCTATAGCGATCCGGCCAAATGCATCAAATGTTGTGCTTGCGTGAAAGAGTGTCCGGAAGGGGCGCGTACGTTTCCGAATCCGTTTGCGGCTTACCTGCATCAGCATTTCAGCGCACGCAAGAAACCGGAATTATTCTTGTAATTTTGTTTTTTTTATGAAATCTGCCTTTTATTCGTTATTTTTGCCCCAAAAATAGAGAATATGGACATTTGTAATGAGCATATATTGGACGAAATTGATTATCCGGCGGATTTGCGAAACCTTCCGGAGGATAAATTGCCGGAGGTTTGTAAAGAGCTTCGCCAATATATAATAGATGTTCTGTCGGAAAACCCGGGTCATTTGGGTGCGAGTTTAGGTACGGTAGAACTGACAGTAGCGTTACACTATGTATTCAATACTCCTTTTGACCGGATTGTCTGGGATGTTGGGCATCAAGCCTACGGACATAAGATCCTGACCGGCCGGCGCAAGGCTTTCCATACCTTGCGGAAGCTGCATGGAATAAGTGGTTTCCCCAATCCGGCAGAAAGCGAGTATGATGCTTTTATAGCCGGACATGCCTCCAATTCCATTTCGGCCGCCATGGGTATGTCGGTCGCTTCGGCGTTGAAGCAGGAAGAGCGGCATGTCATAGCGGTAATCGGAGACGGTGCCATGACGGGGGGACTGGCATTTGAGGGGTTGAATAATGCGTCAGCCAATCCGAATAATCTGTTGATTATTTTGAATGACAACAATATGGCGATAGACCATAGTGTAGGAGGACTAAGCCAGTATTTGGTGAATATTACGACCAGCCAGGCTTATAATAAAATGCGCTATGATGTATATCGTGGTTTGCGGAAGATGAAGCTGATAGACGATAGTCGTCGGGAAAACATACTCCGCTTTAACAACAGTTTGAAAGCCCTGCTGACCCAACAGCACAACCTGTTTGAAGGATTCAGCATCCGTTATTTCGGGCCGGTAGATGGGCACGATGTCGGTCATCTGGTCAAATTGCTGAATGACATCAAGGACTTGCAGGGCCCCAAATTACTCCATATCAAAACAAAAAAAGGAAAAGGTTTCAAGCCGGCCGAAGATTCGGCTACGGAATGGCATGCCCCCGGGCGGTTCAACAAGGAAACCGGAGAGCGGATCATTGTCCATCGGACCGATGAACCGCAATTGTATCAGGATGTGTTCGGACACACATTGGTAGAGCTGGCGGAGCAAGATAAACGCATAGTCGGTATTACACCGGCCATGCCTACGGGCTGCTCAATGACCTTCCTTATGAAAGCTTTTCCGGAACGCACTTTTGATGTAGGCATAGCTGAAGGACATTCCGTAACCTTCTCTGCCGGACTGGCCAAAGAAGGAATGATTCCTTTCTGCAATGTTTATTCTTCGTTTATGCAACGGGCGTATGATATGATTATTCATGATGTAGCCTTGCAGAAATTGCACGTCGTGTTGTGTTTAGACCGTGCCGGACTGGTCGGTGAAGACGGTGCAACCCATCATGGCGTTTTTGATTTAGCCTATTTACGTCCGATTCCGAATCTGACCATTGCCTCACCTTTGGATGAATGGGATTTGCGGAATCTGATGTACACCGGTTATGCCGCGCAAAACGGAGCCTTTGTCATCCGTTACCCGCGCGGAAAAGGGGAGAAGGTCGATTGGCATAATGAAATGAAAGCGTTGCCGATTGGAAAAGGACGGAAGTTGCATGAGGGAAGAGACATAGCGGTATTGTCATTAGGCCCGATAGGCAATGAAGCGATAAAAGCTATTCATGCTGTCGAAAAAGAAGGATTTTCGGTAGCACATTACGATATGATATTCCTGAAACCGCTGGATGAGGATCTGTTGCATGAGGTCGGGAGAAACTTCCATCGGATAATAACCTTGGAAAATGGCGTGATTAAAGGCGGTTTGGGAAGTGCCGTATTGGAATTCATGGCTGATAACGGCTATACGCCGAAGGTAAAACGGATCGGTATTCCGGATCGGTTTATCGAACATGGATCTGTGCCAGAATTGTTCCAACTGTGTGGAATGGATGCCGCAAGCATTGCAGAAGTGATTCGGCATTTTGAATGAAAAGAGATTCACTAATTCTTAATTTGAAAACTTGAATGAGAATTGTTATTGCGGGTGCCGGTGAGGTAGGCACTCATTTAGCTAAGATGCTATCACAGGAAAATCAAGATATTATCTTGATGGACCCGAAGGAAGAACGGTTAAGTACAATGAGCTCTACGCAGGAAGTGCTTCCCGTAGTAGGCAATCCGACTTCGCTGAAAGATTTGGAGGATGTGGGTATTCGGAAAGCGGATTTGTTTGTCAGTGTTACTCCGGAGGAGACAACCAACGTGACGGCTTGTATTCTTGCGCATAGCTTAGGTGTACATAGGACTTTCGCTCGAATCAATAACTACGAGTATTTGCAGCCTAAGAATAAAGAGCTGTTTGAGAAACTGGGTATCAATTCCATGATTTATCCGGAAATGTTGGCAGCCCATGAGATCGTTACCGCTGTAGAACGTCCGTGGGCAAGACAATATTGGGAACTATTCGGTGGAGCCTTGATACTGATTGGCGTGAAGGTAAGAGAGAATGCCCGTATCGTAAACAAGCAGCTGTCTGAATTACTGACCGAACATAAATTCTATCATATTGTAGCTATTAAACGGCATAACGAAACCATTATCCCTCGAGGTTATGACCGGATAGAAAACGGGGATCTTCTTTTCTTTACTACAACACGCAATTATATAGAAGATGTCCGACTGTTGGCTGGTAAAAAAAATCCGGAGGTGAAGAAGGTAATTATCATGGGAGGCAGCCGTATCGCTTTGCGTGCTTGCCAGTACTTGCCCAGCAGTATCCGGGTTAAAGTCATAGAGACCGATAAGGAAAAAAGTTTCCGCATCGCAGAAAAAGTGCCGGGAAATGTCTTGATTATTCATGGAGATGGTCGTGATATGGATCTGCTGGCCCATGAAGGCATACAAGATGCGCAAGCATTTATCGCGTTAACAGAAAATTCGAGTACCAATATCCTGGCTTGTATGGCTGCCAAACGTTTTGGGGTGTATAAGACCGTTGCCAAGGTGGAGAATATCGATTATATCCCATTGGCAGAGAGTATGGATATCGGGGCGGTGATTAACAAGAAGCTGATTGCCGCAAGCCATATTTATCAGTTTTTATTGAATGCCGATGTGTCGAACGTGAAATGTCTGACTTTTGCGAATGCCGATGTGGCTGAATTGGTAGCCCGTCCGAATTCGAAAATTACCAAAAAGGCCGTGCGCGATTTGAACTTGCCGAAAGACATGACTTTGGGTGGACTGATCCGAAATGGAAAGCCGATGATGATTAACGGAGATATGCAGATACAGGCTTATGACCATGTGGTGGTATTCTGTTTGGATACAGCTATGCGTAAGCTGGAAGATTACTTTAATTAATTAATCAGGTAGTGTATTATGCTGAATATCCGTTTTATATTCAAGATGCTGGGATTGATGTTCATTATAGAGACATTCTTTATGCTTCTTTCCACAGCTGTAGCTTTTATTTATCAAGGGGATGATGTTATTCCGTTAGCTTGTTCTAGCGGAATTCTGTTTGTAGCCGGATTGGTGTTGTATTTATTGGGACTTCATGCCAACGAACGTTCTGCCGGAAGGCGTGAAGGTATGTTGGTTGTCGCGCTTACCTGGGCCTTGCTTTCTTTATTCGGTATGTTGCCTTTCTATATTGGTGGCTATACGGACAGTGTGGCCGGGGCCTATTTTGAGACTATGTCTGGTTTTACGACTACAGGTGCATCTATATTCCCGAATGTGGAATTGCTGCCGAACGGAATACTTTTCTGGCGCAGTCTGTTGCAATGGCAGGGAGGTATGGGAATGATCGTTTTCACCGTAGCCCTGCTTCCTATCTTCGGCGAAGGGGCCTCTCAGATGTTTGATGCGGAATCCTCCGGAATTACCCACGAACGTTTCCGTCCGCGTATCACGCAAGTTGCCAAACGGTTATGGGGTATATATGTGTTTCTGACTCTCTTATTGGTAGGTTTACTTTGGATCGGACCGATGAACCTGTTTGATGCCATCAATCACGCGATGACCTGTTTGGCTACAGGCGGGTTTTCTACCAAGGCAGCCGGTATAGCTTATTGGCAATCGCCTTATGTGGAGTATATTCTTTCTGTGTTCATGTGTATAGGTGCTACCAACATGACTTTGGTTTATTTGTTTTTTAGCGGCAAGTTCGATAAGTTGTTGAAAGATGAGGAAGTTCGTTGGTTTTATGCCATTGTGGCTATTGCTGTGGTTGTTGTTACGGCATGGCTTTATTGTAAAGGAATTTATACAGACTTTGAGGCGGCTTTCCGAAACGCCCTGTTTCAAGTGGCAACTTTGATTTCAACAACCGGTTATGCGGATGCGGATTATATCCCGTGGGGACCTTTCTTTTGGGTAATTGCGCTTATCTTGATGGTAATTTGCGGTTGCGCGGGATCTACCTGTGGCGGATTCAAAGTCGGTCGTTTTGTGATCATGGCAAAGAATCTATTGAATATATTCAAGAAACAGACTCATCCGCATGCTGTTCTGCCGGTACGTTTCAATGGGCGGGTGATTTCCACCGATGTGGTGAACCGGGTGCTTGCTTTTGCTTTTGCCTATGTAGTGTTGATTGTAGCAGGATGCTTGATATTGATGGCGGATGGCGTTGGATTCGAAGAAGCCATAGGGGCGGTTGTTACCTGTTTGGGAAATGTAGGTCCGGGGCTTGGTACGTGTGGGCCGGTAGGTAATTTTGCCGACTTTTCCGATTTGAGTAAGTGGGTTTTGTCGTTCATTATGTTGACCGGCCGATTGGAGATATTTACCGTATTGACCATTCTGTTGCCGAGCTTTTGGAAGCAATAAGGGACGTATGGCGCAGATTGTTTAGGTGTACACGAAAAATATAGGCGGGGAAATATACGTTTTGCAGGGAATTTACGTTATAAGCTTAAGTACTTATGATTGGAGATAAGAAAAGATGATAGACTATATAAAAGGTGAAATTGTGGACTTGACGCCGGCCAGGATGGTGATGGAGTGTGGCGGAATTGGCTATGATATACAAATTTCGCTGACTACTTTTACCGCTTTTCATGGGAAAAGCGAAGGGAAGATTTACATTTATGAGGTGATTCGGGAAGATGCGCATTTGTTGTTCGGTTTTTCTGATACGATGGAACGTGAACTGTTTTTGCTGTTGACATCGGTATCAGGAGTGGGACCGAACACGGCACGGATGATTCTTTCTTCTTTGCAGCCCACAGAGCTGATTCAAGCCATTGCTTCCAAAGATGAGGAGGCATTGACCGGTGTGAAGGGCATCGGATTGAAGACGGCCCAACGTATATTGGTCGATTTGAAGAATAAAGTGAAGTCGATGGAGACCTGGACTGATCTGCCCGCTCAACATGTGACCCGAATCTTGAATGCGAAAGTGGCTGAAGAGGCTGTTGCCGCTCTGGTTATGTTAGGTTTTCAGAAATCGGCTTCACAAAAAGCGGTTATCTCTATTCTGAAAGGCAATCCGGCGATGCAGGTAGAACAAGTAATCAAGTCTGCTCTTAAAATGCTCTAATGAGGAAGCGGTTCAAATATATATTGTTGCTGAGTGCATTCATCTTATTGAGCGGATTATGGGCTTTGAATGCAGACTACTTGGCTCCGTCTCAGTTCCTTCCGGAATTTGAGATAGCAGAACCTGTGCCTCAGTCTCAGGTGCGCGATTCGGTCCCGCCGACACGTTATCCGGTTTCGAAAACAACCACCGAGGAGTATGAAGACCTGCTGAAACATTCGCCGGCCGATTTGAAAGATCCGGAAAATGTTACTACGACTATTGAATATGACATAAATACGGGAACTTATATTGTCAAGACAAAATTGGGCGATATGGAATTGGGCACGCCTATGTCCTTGACTCCCGAAGAATATCAGGATTACAGTATGCAGGAGTCGATGCGCTCCTATTTCCGGGCTAAGAATGCGGAAGAGTTTGAGAAAGAGGCCAACAAGAAATTTAATATCACCGATATGCAGTTCGATCTGGGTCCGGCTGAACGCATATTCGGTCCGGGTGGAGTACGGGTAAAGACACAAGGATCAGCGGAAGTGACTATCGGATTGAAAAACAATACAACAGATAATCCGTCCCTTCCGACACGTGCCCGGAGCCGTACCTATTTCAATTTTGATGAGAGTGTGCAATTAAATATGCAAGCTTCGGTAGGTAGCAAAGTAAATTTCAACATGAATTACAATACCGAAACCTCGTTCGATTTTGATTCTAAGCAACTGAAGTTAGGATATACCGGTGAAGAAGATGAGATTATCAAATCTATCGAAGCCGGAAATGTCAGTATGACCACTAGTAACTCGTTGATAAACGGTGGTTCTGCCCTGTTCGGTATGAAGGCGGATTTGCAATTTGGTAAGTTGCGAGTGAATGCACTGTTGGCACAACAGGAGTCCAGCTCGAAGACCGTAACCGCGAAAGGCGGTGTTCAAACGAAAGAATTTGAGATAACGATTGATGACTATGACGAGAACCGTCACTTCTTTTTGTCTCAATATTTTCGGGATCATTATGATGAGTCTTTAACCAAGTTGCCACGAGTTAATTCGGCTATAACCATTAATCGCGTAGAGATTTGGGTGACCAATAAGCAAGGCAATTATGACCAGTCACGTAATATTGTCGCTTTTTCTGATTTGGGAGAACACGATCACATCAGTAATTCGCAATTCGTAGCGCAGGGATCGTCCGATCGTCCTTCCAACGAAGCGAATAACTTGTATCAGACTATTACGACCAATTATCCGGAAGCCCGGCAAGTCAGTCGGGTGACCCAAGTATTGGGCGGATTTTTGGAGAGTGGACGAGACTTTGAGAAAATAGAAAGTGCCCGATTACTGGATGCGTCTGAATATGTTGTCAATGAGCAGTTGGGGTATGTTTCGCTGACCTCACAAATCCAATCTGATGATGTGCTGGCGGTGGCGTTTGAATATACTTACATGGGGCAGGCCTATCAAGTGGGTGAGTTTGCCAGTGATAATACGGAGAATACCTCCAACTGCCTTTATGTGAAGTTGCTGAAAGGTACGAATATGTCACCGAATATGCCTTTTTGGGATTTGATGATGAAGAATGTCTATTCGTTGGATGCTTACTCTGTTCAGAAAGAGAAGTTCCAGATGAACATTTTATACCAAAGTGATACAACCGGAACCTATGTGAATTACCTGTCAGAAGGAGCAATCAGGAATGAGATATTGCTGAAGGTAATGAATTTGGACCGTTTGAATTCTCAGAATGAAGCCCATTCGGATGGATTCTTTGATTTCGTGGACGGGTATACGATTATGGCAGCCAATGGAAAAATTATCTTCCCGGTGGTTGAACCTTTCGGTTCGCACTTGCGAAAGAAAATAGGGAACGATGCCATTGCGGACAAGTATGTTTATCAGGAGCTGTATGATTCGACGAAAACGTATGCTCAACAGATTGCTGAAAAAAACAAGTTCATTTTACGAGGTGAATATAAAGCCTCTACAACCGGTGAAATTGTATTGGATGCGACCAATGTGGCGCGAGGCTCCGTAAAAGTTACAGCGGGAGGAACCGTCTTGACGGAAAATGTGGATTATACGGTTGATTATGCTTCGGGTATTGTAACTATCTTGAATGAAAATGTTCTTTCCAGCGGGACCGCTGTCAGCGTATCGTTGGAAAATCAGTCGGCTTACAATATGCAACGTAAGACGATGATGGGACTCGATTTGAATTATCAGTTGACCAAAGACATCAACTTTGGTGCGACAATCATGCACATGTCCGAGATGCCATTGACCACCAAAACAGTGCTGGGAGATGAATCGGTCAAGAATACATTGTGGGGATTGAATGCTTCTTATAAGGCAGAGAGTCAGTGGCTCACCAACGTATTTGACAAGCTGCCGTTATTGACACTGACTAAGCCAAGTCAGATTTCGCTTAATGCTGAATTCGCGCATTTGATAGCCGGACATTATGAAAATGAGAACACAGGAGCCTATTCTTATTTGGATGATTTTGAATCGACACAAAGTTCGGTCGACTTGTTGAATCCATATCCTTGGAATTTGGCCAGTACACCTTACGATGACGCCGCCACAGCTCTGTTTCCGGAGGCTTCAAGAGTAAATGATATTGAGTATGGAAAGAACCGTGCGCTGATGGCTTGGTATTATGTCGATGGAATCTTTAATCGCCGGAATTCGCGTTCACGTCCGAATCACCTGACGGATGACGATTTGTCGAATCATTTTGTGCGTGCTGTACAAGTTACCGAGCTATTCCCGGGACGAGATATCAGTGTAAACGATAATACGCTGCTTTCGGTTTTGAATGTGGCATATTATCCGAATGAACGTGGTCCGTATAACCTGGATGCAGATGCCGTCAATTCAGATGGTACTTTGCAACATCCGGAACAACGTTGGGGCGGAATTATGCGTAAGCTTGATCAGGTGGATTTCGAGACGGCCAATATTGAGTATATAGAGTTTTGGCTGATGGATCCGTTTGTCTATAATTCCACAACTGCTCAAGGCGGAGATTTGTACTTTAACTTGGGAGATATATCTGAAGATATTTTGAAAGATGAAAAAAAGTTCTTTGAGAATGGTCTTCCTGTGGACGGCAATATGGCCGATGTAGATACAACAGTTTGGGGTAAAGTGCCTCGTCAACAGAGCACAGTTTATGCTTTCGATAATAGTACCGGATCACGTTCGTTGCAGGATGTCGGGTTGAATGGCTTGTCTTCGGAAGAGGAATTGCAGTTTTCTACTTATCAGGATTTCTTGGCGCAATTGACTCCGAAAATATCTGCGGAAACATTAGCAGCATGGCAGGATGATCCGTTATCTGTATTGAATAACCCATCGGGTGATAAATTCCATTATTTCCGGGGGTCGGATTATGATGCTCAGGAGTTAGGAATCTTAGAGCGCTATAAACGTTATAACGGTACTGAGGGAAACTCGGAAGAGTCTACAGAAAGTTATAGTACGGCATCACGGACTACTCCGGATGTGGAGGACCTGAATCAGGATAATACGTTGAACGAGAATGAGAAATATTTTGAGTACAAGATATCGCTTCGCCCGCAGGACATGCAGGTTGGCTCTAATTATATTGTAGATGAACAGGAAGCCACAGTAGAGCTGGAGAATGGCGAAAGAAGTTCTGTAAAGTGGTATCAGTTCAAGATTCCTGTGAAGCAATACCAAAGGAAGATCGGAGCCATTAACGATTTTAAGACGATTCGTTTCATGCGTATGTATATGACTGGCTTCCGGGAAACGACTATTTTGCGTTTCGGTACATTTGAGTTGGTTCGAGGTGAGTGGCGTGTCTATGAAAGAGACTTGTCGAATTCAACCTCTACTCCTTCGGCTGATGCGACATTAGAAGTTTCAACGGTCAATATCGAAGAGAATGGCCGCCGTGAACCGGTGAATTATGTATTGCCTCCGGGGGTGACCCGAATGCAGGATCCAAGCCAGCCGCAGTTGCGCCAGGAGAATGAACAATCACTTTCGATGAAAGTGACGAATCTGTCTCAACAGGATGCGGTGGCAATCTATAAGAATACCAGTTATGATTTGCGTCAATATAAACGGATGCAATTGTTTACACATGCCGAGGCTTTGATAGATGATGCTACAGGGCTTTCTAATGGAGATTTGTCTGTATTCATCCGTTTAGGCTCGGATTATACCAATAATTATTATGAGTATGAAGTGCCGTTGACCGTGACTCCGGCAGGGCAGAACGGTCAGACGGAGGTTTGGCCGGAATCCAATATGATGGATTTTGCCTTTGAGACCTTGACAGATGTGAAGCTTAATCGTAATAAGGCGAAGCGGGAAGGCCGGGATGGCGTTACTTATCAAACGGTATATTCGGAATACGATCCGAACAATTCGCGGAATACGGTTCGGGTGATTGGTAATCCCAGTTTGGCTGAGGTGAAAGTAATTATGATAGGTATCCGTAATACTTCTGTTACCGGTGTCAAGAATGGTGAAGTTTGGGTGAATGAGTTACGTTTGACCGACTTCAATGAAGAGGGCGGTTGGGCGGCTAATGTCAACATGAATGTTGCTTTGTCAGATTTAGGAACAGTGAATGTGGCCGGACGTGTCGAGACTGCCGGATTCGGTGCGTTGGACCAGTCCGTAACAGAACGCCGTTTAGACGATTATTCGCAATACAGTGTTTCGACAACACTCGAATTGGGCAAATTCTTCCCGGAGAAGGCTAAGGTTAGCATTCCGTTCTATTATGCGTATTCCCGCGAACGGATAACGCCTCAGTATGATCCGTTGAATAAGGATATAAAGATGAGCGATGCGTTGGATAATGTAGAGACACAGGCCGAAAAGGATTCTATCAAGAACTATTCCATTGAACAGACTACGATAAAGAGCATTGCGTTCAATAATGTACATGTGGATATACAGAGCAAAAATCCAATGCCGTACGATCCGGCAAACTTCTCGCTGAGTTATTCGTATAGCGAGAATAGTATGCAGGACCCGGAAACGGAATACGAACGTACCAAGAACTGGAACGGAAGTTTTGCTTATACTTATACCCCCTATGCCAAACCTTTCCGGCCTTTTGAGAAGTTGGAGAAGAATAATGGGTATACGAAGTATCTCAAACAATTTTCATTGAATTATTTGCCATCGAACATCAGTTTCCAGACGACCATGATGCGTAATTATTATGAATTGCAATTGCGCGATTTGAATAGCTTGGAGTATGGCGGGCAGAATAGCATTCCGGTTTCGTTCAGTCAAGAGTTCTATTGGGATAGGGCCTTTAGCTTACGTTGGGACTTTACCAATAATTTGTCGGTGAACTTCACCTCCGGAACGAATGCCCGTATAGAGGAACCTTATGTTCAGGTGAATAAAGAACTGAATCCAGATCAGTATCAGGTGTGGAAAGATTCCATTAAGCAGAGTATCAAGGATTTGGGTACACCTTTGAAGTATGACCAGCAGTTCTCTGTAACATGGAATTTGCCTTTACAGTATATTCCGGTATTGGATTGGATAAACAGTTCGGCTTCCTATAATGCGTCTTATAATTGGGAGCGTAGTGCGGAAATTGAGGACGATGATCCGATTGGAAATGTCATTAAGAATCAGCGTCAGATAGATTGGCAAGGCAATTTCAATTTCCAATCGTTGTATAACAAGAACGCTTATTTGAAGAAGATCAACCAGAAGTTCAATACAACGGCTCGGAATAATAACCGGCGGACTCAACAACAGAAGAAAAAGAAAGAGGTCAAACTGGAGAAGGAGATTGTCCTTAGTCCGGATAGTGATGTAATCGTTCAGCATGGTATGTTTACGAAGAAAGTGCGTATTACGGCGGTGGGTGCGGACGGGAAACGTTATGCCATCAAATATAAACCGATCAATTATGCGCAGGTAAAAATATTGAATCGAGACACGGCTCATCTGAAACTGACTATTCGTCCGGGTGCCGGTAAGACGGAAGAGTTCATGACGAAATCCGTAGAATATGCCACTCGTTTTGCTATGATGCTGCGTCGTTTTAGCATCCAATATACCCAAAGCGATGGTATGATGCTTCCGGGATTTGCTCCGGAGGTAGGTGATATTTTCGGGCAATCACGTTCGGCGTTTGGCTATGCTCCGGGATTGGGATTTGCTTTTGGTCGGGTAGACCGTAGCTATCTGGATGAGGCAGATGCGAATGGTTGGCTGATTAAGGATACGGAGAGTAATATAACACCGGCGATGATTAACAACTCGAAGAATCTGACAATTCGGGCAAATTTGGAACCGATTCCCGGGTTGAAGATTGATTTGAATGCTAATCGGGTGGATTCGCGGGATACGGAAATTCAATATATGTATGACGGCATGCCGGAAACCTATGGAGGCAGTTTTACGATGACTACAATAGCTTTAGGCGGTTCGTTAGGCGGAGGCGGCAATGCCGGGAATAATTATTCCTCGAAGCAATTTGAGAAATTCTTGCAGTATCGTTCGGAGATTGCTTCTCGTTTGGAACGAGCTTATTCCGGGACACGCTATCCGAACAGTGGCTTTGTGGCTGGTACGGCTTTGGCCGGTCAGAATTATAATCCGAATTACGGAAATGTTAGTCAGAACTCGGCGGATGTACTGATCCCGGCTTTCTTGGCGGCTTATACAGGAAAAGATCCGTCGAAAGTCGGTTTATCGGCATTCCCCTCCATCAAGAGCTTGCTGCCGAACTGGCGCATTACGTATAATGGATTGACTAAGATTCCGGCTTTGCAGAAGTATTTCAAGGATATTACGTTGAGTCATCAATATAGAGCTTCTTACAATGTCGGTTCTTATACCTCTTACTTGAATTGGGCTGATGCAGGGAATGGTCTGGGCTTTACACGGGATGTTACTACGGGTAATCCTACACCATCTTCTCCCTATGAGATTTCTTCGGTAAGCATATCCGATGGATTCACGCCGTTGCTGGGTGTGGATGCCACAGCGTTGAATAACATTACGGGAAAAGTGGAATACCGGACTTCCCGTACGTTGAATTTGAATATCTCATCTTATCAATTGGTTGAGTCAAATACGAACGAATTTGTTATCGGGTTGGGTTATAAGTTTGTCGAGTTCAATAAGGTCTTAAAGATGAAGAAGACGCAGAATTTCAGCAATGACTTGACGGTCAACTTGGATTTCTCTTTCCGAAAAACGCAATCGTTGATCCGGAAGATAGAAGAACAATTTACGCAGGCAACAAGTGGAAATATAGCTAGGACAATCCAATTCTCTGCTGATTATGGATTAAGCCGGGCTTTGACGCTACGGGCATTTTATGACCTGCAAATTAACAAGCCTTTAGTGTCGAGTGCTTCTTATCCGACTTCCAATTCTAATTATGGAATAAGTCTTCGTTTCTCGTTGGCACAGTAAATGAGAAGTTGGAACTTTACTCATGGCTGTTTATAGTCGAAAAGAGTGTACTTGGTAAGGCTAAATATAAAAAGGTGTATGTACAAAAAGATATATTCCATTTTGCAGGAATAATTATTTTTCGTTTTTTACATACGTTATTGGAAGTCTGTAGACAAAAGCCGGACGATAATTCGTATATTTGTTGCGTATTAAAGTAAAGCTACGA
>DWYO01000148.1 GCA_019118725.1 Candidatus Parabacteroides intestinavium
AATCAGGGACATCTATTGGAAATTATAGCACAGAAACTATAGCTATAGAATATGATGATTCTGCTAAAGAATTACCAATATCTCATGTTAAAGTTCTATTTCAGGCAGGGACAAAAGAGGATAGAGATCATTTAGAAGATGATTTTAGAGATGCAAGTATTTGGGAGGGATATTCTAATGCATATATTATAGGAAGTCAATTTTGGCTTGATTCTTTCCATTTTAATTACGACAAATAAGAAATTATGAAACATACATTATTATATATAGCAACAACCCTCCTGTTGGCAAGCTGCGGACAGGAGGAGCTTCCGCTGGGCGAGCAAGCGTTGGGTTATTTATCCCTCTCGGCGGTCGAGGTCGAGGCCAGCGATGTGCAACTTATCTCCACGCGGGCAGGCGAGACGGACGATTTGATTGTCGCCTTGACGGATGAAAGCGAGAAGATGACGGAATATGATTATGCGGAAACCATCTCTTGTCCGCCCGGTACGTATACGCTTGAAGTCTACAATAAAGATTATAAAGAGGAAACCGAAGCCGCCCACTATTATTATAAACATGCTAAATCGGTAATAATAAAAGAAAAAGAGACAGAAACAGTTGAAGCAATTCAAGTTCCGATGATAAATTTCGGTGTTACTTTCTCTTGGCCTGAAGACTTAAAAGGGTTTACAGAGATTATGTTTAATGTAGAATATGGTTCTACATCAAAAGAAATCCAAACTGGAGAAACCGCCTATTTTGATATTTCGGATGGGAAAATAATCTCTTACTCACTAAGTGCCAAAAATGAAGATATGGATCCTGTATTTACAAAAGGCTCGTATGGAGATGAAGAAAACGAAACCCTAAAAGCCGGTACAATCTACATTGTTTCTTACAAATTGGAAACGCAAACTTTAGAAATAAAATAACGGCAATACGAACAAAAGCTCCTTTGTCTTAGGTAAGCACACGAAGAGAATAACAAATTTCTCTTCACATGTTTTGGGAACAATTCCCCTTAGTCATGTTTTACGTGCCGTTTGCCCACGGTTTTTTCATTCAAAGTAACCACGCCCGAGAGGCCAAACGTGATTGGAGAGGGCGGTGAAGCCGTCCGACTATGCATAACGGCGGGTGAGCAAAGCGAACCTGCCGTACACAGTCACCCATAAAGAAGGCCTCGAAGAGGTCGAACGACTACAAAAATTGGACCTCTTCGAGGCCCTTTGCTGCTGTAGTCGATACAGGCCGAAGGCTCACTTCGTTCGCCATCGGTTATGCACAGTTGGGCGGCTCCACCGCCCCCTAATGTCGCCTTAAATGAAAGAGTCGTTCATTTCTCCTACTTCTTTTCGGGCTGACTATTTAAATGCTCGATTCTTTTTCGTACTTTTGCCAAGATAAAAACCAAGCGATGCGAAAAGTTCATTTAATTTCAATTACGGACCCTCTGATGCTTGATTTGGCTATGGCTATCCGCGACAAGGGATATGAAGTCAGCGTATCGGGCAATCGGTTATCGGCAGAGTTGATGAGCTCACTGGAAGAACGGGGAATCGTTTGCTATGGAAATGGTTGGTTCCCGGAAAGGTTGACAAAAGAGACCTATTCCATGGTATTGGGTAGTCAAGTCTCGCCGGATAATCCGGAATTACAACGGGGAAAAGAATTGGGACTGATGATTTCATCGGTTCCTGAATTCATATATCAATGCACGAAGTCGAAAACACGAGTGGTCATAGCGGGGAGCCATGGCCGACGGGCAATCCTGTCGCTGATGGTCGCAGCCCTCTCGCGCCAGAAGATGGCATTCGACTATGCGACGACCAGCCGTGTGGCGCAATTGGAAAAGACACTTCAGTTCAGTTTTGAATCACGTATCGCACTGATTGAAGGAGACGAACATATCACGTCTGTCTTGGATAAGCGTTCCCAACTGGAGTTTTACCGTCCGCATATTGCCGTAATGACCAATCTGGTATGGGATTCATCACACGATCATGCCACTCCGGAAGCTTACATGAAGACGTATCGCTATTTCTCGACCTCCATCGAGCGCGAGGGTAAGCTGATTTATTATGGAGGAGATCCGGTCATCGGTGAACTGGTGGAAGATATCCGTGCTGACATCACAGCCATACCTTTCGATAAGCACCCAGTAACCGAGCATGACGGGCAAATCTGTCTTCAGACCCGATACGGTGATTATCCGGTGTACATTCCGGACGATGATTTCTTGGTGAATGTCAATGCGGCCCGTCTGGCTTGTCGCCAGTTGGGAGTAAAAGATACGGATTTTTATCAGGCGATAGCTGATTTTACCTTATCCTTGAAACAATGATTATAGCAAAACAAAAAAGGAAAGAGAATATATGCGAATACCTGCTCTATATGTGGCAGGTCGAAGATCTGATCCGCGCGAATCATCTCAACATGGATGAGATACGCCAGCATGTGCTTACCCGCTATCAGCAACCGGACGAAGCCATGCGCGAAATCGAACAGTGGTATGAGGAGCTAATCGAGATGATGCGTAGCGAAGGAGTAGCGGAGAAAGGGCATATCCAGTTGAACAAGAATGTGATCATCGCCCTGACCGATTTACACCTCCGCCTGTTGAAATCACCGAAAGAGATGATTTACGGAGCGGCCTATTACAAAACACTCCCTTATATTGTACAACTCCGATCCAAATCGGGCGGGGAAGAGATTCCGGAACTGGAGACCTGCTTCACCGCGGTATACGGTTACCTGATGCTACGGATGCAAGGAAAGGACATCAGTCCCGAAACACTGGAAGGAATCAAGCAGATCAGTTCGTTCCTGGCCCTGTTGGCGGCCAAGTACAAAGATGATATGGAAGGAAACTTAGAACTAGAAAATTGAGAATATGAAAATATTAGTAACCGGAGCAAACGGACAATTGGGACGCTCTATCCGACAATTATCTGCCGGGCACCACGAATTGGATTTTATCTTAACCGATATCGATTCGCTGGACATCTGTAATCGTGACGCAGTTCTTGCGTTTATCGAAACTCATCCGGTGGATTTCTTAGTGAATTGCGCAGCTTATACGGCTGTTGATAAAGCGGAGGAGGAAGTGGAACAATGCCGAAAAATCAACACAGAGGCAGTCGCTTATTTAGGAGAAGCGGCACAGCATATCCGGGCACGTATCTTGCATGTTTCAACCGATTACGTGTTTGACGGGAATTCTTGTACGCCTTACCAAGAGTGCGATCCGGTTTCACCGGTATCAGTCTATGGACACACCAAGCTGGCTGGCGAAAAGGCTTTGTCGGCTATTTGTCCGGATGCCATCATTGTGCGTACAGCCTGGCTTTATTCGGAATATGGACATAACTTTATGAAAACCATGTTGCGATTGGGTGCCGAACGGCCGGAGATCCGTGTGGTGAACGACCAAATAGGGTCGCCAACTTATGCCGGTGATTTGGCAAAAACGATTCTATCTCTTTTGGAAAAAGAACGGCAAGGCAAGCAACATAACGGTATTTATCATTATACGAACGAGGGTGTGTGCAGTTGGTATGATTTTGCCCACTCGATTATCCGAATGACCGACCTTCCGGCAAAGGTGACTCCTATACCGACGCGAGAATATCCGACAGCGGCCAAACGGCCCGGATATAGCGTGCTGAGCAAAGAGAAAATCAAACGAGAATATCAATTGGAGATTCCGCATTGGGAAGATAGTCTCCGAAGATGTTTAGAGAATATGAATGTATTGAAGAAACAAGAGTAAAAAAGATGGGTCAGTATTCAGCAGAAATCAAAAGAAGAAGAACATTTGCGATTATCAGCCACCCGGATGCGGGTAAGACAACGTTGACCGAAAAGTTATTGCTTTTCGGAGGGGCTATCCACGTGGCCGGTGCTGTAAAATCAAACAAAATAAAAAAGACGGCTACATCCGACTGGATGGAAATCGAAAAGCAACGTGGTATCTCAGTGGCGACCTCCGTCATGGCATTTGATTATGCCGACCACAAAATCAACATTCTGGACACCCCGGGGCACCAGGATTTTGCCGAAGACACTTTCCGTACCCTTACGGCTGTAGACAGTGTGATTATTGTCATCGATATCGCCAAAGGAGTCGAGGCGCAGACACGCAAGCTGATGGAGGTCTGCCGAATGCGTAAAACGCCGGTGATTGTCTTTGTCAACAAATTAGACCGCGATGGTAAGGATCCGTTTGATCTTCTGGATGAAATCGAAGAAGAACTGCATATCAAAGTACGTCCGCTAAGTTGGCCGATTGATATGGGGCAACGCTTCCGGGGCGTATATAATATCTATGAACAGAAACTGAACTTATACACGCCAAGCAAACAATATGTTACCGAGAATATCGAGTTCAAAGACGTCAACAGTCCGGAACTGGAAAACTATATTGATCCGGCCCAGGCTGAGAAATTGCGTGCCGATCTGGAACTGGTCGAAGGTGTTTATCCGGATTTTGATGTGAACACCTATCTATCCGGAGACATCGCTCCGGTATTTTTCGGATCAGCTCTAAATAACTTCGGTGTGAAAGAACTGCTGGATTGCTTTATCCAAATCGCCCCATCTCCCCGGCCGGTACAAGCGGTGGAACGGGTAGTTGATCCGGAAGAAGAGGCATTCACCGGCTTTGTATTCAAGATTCACGCAAATATGGACCCGAACCACCGAAGTTGTATTGCATTCGTGAAGATCTGTTCCGGTAAGTTCGAACGCAATGTCAACTATAAGCATGTCCGTTTCGGAAAGATGATGCGATTCAGCAGTCCGACCGCTTTCATGGCCCAAAAGAAAGAGGTGGTAGATGAGGCATACGCCGGCGATATCGTGGGATTGCCCGATACCGGGAATTTCAAAATCGGAGATACGCTGACCGCTGGCGAAGAGCTTCATTTCAAAGGATTGCCCAGCTTCTCTCCTGAAATGTTCAAATATATCGAGAATGCAGACCCGATGAAGGCCAAGCAGCTTAACAAGGGTATTGAGCAGCTGATGGACGAAGGTGTAGCTCAGCTCTTTGTCAACCAGTTTAATGGTCGAAAGATTATCGGAACCGTAGGACAATTGCAGTTTGAAGTTATCCAATACCGCCTGCTGCATGAATATGGCGCACAGTGCCGTTGGGAACCTTTGAGCCTCTATAAAGCTTGTTGGATTGAGAGTGATAATCCGACGGCTTTAGAGAATTTCAAGAAACGTAAGGCGCAATACATGGCTCTCGACAAGGAGGGGCGTGATGTCTATCTGGCCGACTCCGGTTATGTCTTGATGATGGCACAACAAGATTTTCCAGATATCAAGTTCCATTTCACATCGGAATTTTAGAAGCTGTTTGGAATTTATTCCAGCTTTTTATAAAGAATGTTTTCGAGGATTTTCAGTTGTTCTTATGAGGAGCATAGCGGGCTATGTGACGAATAAGAACGGAGAAAAAGACCGGAAACAAATTTAGAA
>DWYO01000013.1 GCA_019118725.1 Candidatus Parabacteroides intestinavium
AGAATTCAAGTCCTGCATTTTTACGTGGATCAAATGTTTCATGAACGTCCATTTCCAAGTCCGGAACATAATAAGGACACCCTGCATACAGCTTTTCAGCAAACCGTATGAAGTCATTCATCTCACGCTTAGTCTCTACCTTCTTTACTTGAATTTTATCCATAATGGGCGTAAAAGTATATAAAACACCATATACTTAAAAGCCCCCAAAAGCAAGAGTACCTTTTTAGACTAACATTTGAGAATTTAAGGACAGGAATGTAGTCCTGTCCCCTTCCTTCTTATTCTAATTCAAACGTGACCAGTAGGCCTTTGTGGTCGGTAGGCCAAACACCGAGGGGAAGTAAAAATTTATCTTGTGTTTCATTCGGAACCCGTTGGCTATAGGCAATGCTGCCTTCATGTCCAAAGATAATCGCATCTTTCAGGGTTAATCCCTCTTGAGGAGCATAGAAAATATAATCGATACGTTCCCGTTCGTCCGATTTAGGAGTCCAGGTAAGTTTGCTGATTTCTTTATCCGGATTATTATCCGGGAAGGTAATTCCCGGGTGTGTCACCGGATCAGGATATAATGTACGGTAAGTATCCACATAACCCGCTTCCTCTAAAAGAGTCGTTACCGTCCAAGGAATAACCAATCCGTTATGTGCATAAAGATCTTTCGTCTCCTCCGTCCAGTCCAGATGTGAAGGTTCATTGAAATCACCTCCTAAAATAACTATACTCCCCTGTTCTCTTTCAATTTTAGCATCCGCAATAAACAGGCGGATAGCATCATCCCGCAACGAAGCATCATTCACCTTCAATACCTCCTCTACGCTAGTCGGTAAAGGAATTTCTTCCCATGTCGATCCGTCATATCCCCGTACATTATAATAAGCATCATTCAGGTAATCTAAATGAGCCGTATAAATAGCCGCACGCTTACCCCGAATAGAAGTGACCATTTTATAAATGCTTCCATGATCATCCTTTTCAGGATAAACCGTTACGGAATCTGTTATCGGATATTTACTTAACAAACCTGAGTCATAGCTATAAAAAGAATAATAATCCAGTCCTTTTTCCTTCAAAGAAGCCGTCAAACGGGCGGTAAAATTGGTGTTATGATAATTACGCACCTCACTAAAGGTAACAAAATCGGGCCGGAGACGGACTATCTCATCGACTATTGCCTCATATCCCCCTTTTACCATAGTCCCTTCCTGCCAGATATTCCATTGCAAGACAGTAAATTCCTGTTTCTCTCTTGTACACCCTGCCAGCAGACAAGCCAGCATACTCATAAAAACTATAAAAATTTTCATTACTTGTTTGTTTTTATATTTCTCCAAAATTATTTCACCACCTCTAATAAAACCCAAGCTATCAGCAAATCAGACTTCAATTTCTCTTTCAGGAAGCGAAGCGCACGATAAAGTTGTGTTTCAACGGTCTTCTCAGACAAAGATAGCCGCTCGGCTATCTCCTTTTGCGAAAGATGTTCCCGCCGACTCATACAAAAAATCTCCCGGCGTGCAGAGGGCAACTGGTCTATCAATTTCTCGATATAATCTTTGAGCGATTTTGCCTCCAATTTCTTTTCCAACAAAGCATCATCCGGCATATCAGCCATTTCGGCCAAGTCCAGCGAAGCTTCAAAAACCGCTTTTTCCGTTTCCTTATACACCAAATGCCGTGCTACCGTATAAAGATATGCATCAAAACTCAGTTCCGGATTTATTGCCTCATGCCTTTCCCAAATTTTGAGAAACACACTTTGTGTCAAATCCTCAGCCAATGACTTGTCATAGAGCAAAGATAACACAAAATGATAGATAATGGGATTATATTCCCAATACACCTCCTCAAAAGCCTTCGTATCTCCGGCTTTCAATCGTACCAATGTAGGTTTATCTATCATTTGACAAAAGAAAAACTATTTCTTGGTGACATGCACCCGTTCAGTCGGAGCCAAATTCGTATTTCGGAATTCCGTTTGTTCAACCAGTTGACCGGCCAATTCCCGAAATGCCGCACCCGTGATGCTATCCGGATTCAGGGCAACCGGCTCACCGGAATCCCCTCCTTCACAAATACTCTGTACGATAGGAATCTGTCCCAACAAAGGAATATGCAACTCTTCAGCCAAGCGTTTACATCCCTCTTTTCCGAAGATATAATATTTATTATTAGGTAACTCCGCCGGAGTAAACCAAGCCATATTCTCGATCAATCCCAATACTGGAACATTCACCTTCTCACCGGTAAACATACTGATACCTTTACGCGCATCAGCCAAAGCCACCTCTTGTGGAGTACTTACCACAACAGCACCCGTTATCGCCAGGGTCTGAACCATCGTCAGATGAATATCGCTTGTTCCCGGAGGAAGGTCGATCAGGAAATAATCCAATGCCCCCCAATTGGCATCACCTATCAATTGCTTCAAGGCATTGCTTGCCATGGCACCACGCCATAAAACGGCATCATCCTTGTTGACAAAAAATCCTATCGAGAGCATTTTCACGCCATAATTTTCGACCGGTTCTATCAATTCCCGGCCTCCGACCTCTACCATATAAGGACGCGCCTCTTCCAAATGGAACATCTTGGGTTGTGACGGACCGAATATATCGGCATCCAACAATCCTACTTTATATCCCAATTGAGCCAAAGCTACGGCTAAATTAGCCGCCACCGTACTCTTTCCCACTCCTCCTTTACCAGAAGATACCGCAATGATATTCTTCACCTCCGGCAAGAGTTTGTCCGGTTCAGGACGCGCCAATTGTCTTGCCTTAACGGTAATATTATTCTTGATATTCACCTCCGGGCTGATATAAGTCAATATTGCGGTTTCAGCCGCCTTTACCACAGACCGGATAAACGGATCGTTGGGCTTATCGAAAAGCAAAGAGAAGGTGACATTCATTCCATCGATACGGATATTATCTTCCACCATTCCCATTTCTACCAGATCTTTGCCTGTACCAGGATACCGTACGTTCCTGAGAGCATCTAAAATTAATTGTGGATATAACTTAATCATAATTTACAAACTTATAATTCATTTTCCTGCCGCCAGCGCACTTCGTTTGCTCCGATTGAAACTCCGGTAAGCGTCATATTCGATCTCGACATCCGGCTCAATCAACTCCTCGCGAGGTTCACATACGAACTGGATATATTTAATATTCAAACCTCTTTCCAACCATTGTTGTTCATAATAGGTACGGATGGAAAGAATTTCATCAGCTTGACCACAATGATAAAGATCGTCTGTCTGAACCTTTACCGGATAGCGGTTTGCCTTGACCATCTCGCACGTATAGGTATACATAAAATTACTATCCGTTTTCAGATGAATCACCCCTTCATCGGAAAGAATCTCCCGATAAAGTTTCATGAAACGGGTAGAAGTCAATCGTTTGTTTACCTTCTTCATCTGCGGGTCGGGAAAGGTTATCCATATTTCCGACACCTCGCCCGGCGCAAAGAAATGCGTGATCAGTTCGATACTTGTCCGAAGAAAAGCCACATTTTTCATACCGCATTCCAAAGATTCCTTCGCACCGCTCCACATACGCGCACCTTTGATGTCTATCCCGATAAAATTCTTATCCGGGAAAAGACGCCCTAAGCCAACCGTATATTCCCCTTTTCCACATCCCAATTCCAATACTATGGGATTATTGTTATGGAAAAATTCTTCCCTCCAGTGTCCACGCATTGAGAATTCTTCGGTCTGCAAGACACTGAACGGGTATTGGAACACATGCGGATAACCCGCCATATCGCTGAACTTTGCTAATTTATTCTTTCCCATGCCTTAGCATTACATACGTTCCGGAACTTCAATACCTAACAAGCCCATCGCTTCTTTGACCACTTTAGCCACATTAGCCGAAAGAACAAGACGGAATACTTTCAGACGCATATCTTCTTCACGCAAAATCGAGAAGTCATGATAGAACTGATTGTATTCTTTTACCAAATCATACGTATAATTAGCTATTAATGCCGGACTATAGGTCGTTCCTGCCTCTTTGACCACCTCCGAGAAATTAGCCAAAAGTTGGATAAGTCCCTCCTCTTTTTCGGAAATGGCAAACCCGACCGGAAGTTGAGCAGGCAATTCGATTCCCTGTTCGCCGGCCTTACGTAAAACAGAACAGATACGAGCGTGAGTATATTGAATAAACGGGCCTGTATTTCCATTGAAATCAATTGATTCTTTCGGATTGAATGTCATATTTTTACGCGGATCGACCTTCAATAAGAAATATTTCAATGCACCAAGACCTACCATTCTCGCTATATTTTCAGATTCCTGCTGGGTCAGTCCGTCCAGTTTACCTAACTCTTGGGAAGTCTCACGAGCTGTATTAATCATCTCTTCCATCAAATCATCGGCATCGACTACGGTACCTTCACGGCTCTTCATTTTTCCTTCCGGCAATTCTACCATGCCATACGAGAAGTGTACCAGCCCCTTACCAAACTCAAATCCCAATTTATCCAACAAGATAGAAAGTACCTGGAAATGATAATTCTGCTCATTACCCACCACATAAATCATTTTGTTGATAGGATAATCATCAAAACGGAGCTTGGCCGTACCGATATCTTGAGTCATATAGACCGAAGTGCCATCCGCACGAAGCAGAAGTTTCTCATCCAATCCCTCTTTAGTAAGGTCAGCCCATACAGAGCCATCCGGACGCCGATAAAAAATACCTTTTTCCAACCCTTCAAGCACCTTTGCCTTACCCTCCAGATAGGTATCTGATTCGTAATAAATCTTATCGAAATCTACCCCCATCTGTTTATAAGTCTCATCAAAACCGGCATAAACCCAATCGTTCATCATCTTCCATAACGCACGGACCTCCTTGTCTCCGGCTTCCCATTTACGAAGCATCTCACGGGCCTCCTGCATCAAAGGAGATGCGACTTCCGCTTCTTCCTTACTCATGCCTTGTGCTTCCAAAGCACTGGTTTCTTCTTTCAATTTATTACTGAAAAGCACATAAAAATCGCCAATCAGGTGATCACCTTTCTTTCCGGTCGATTCCGGTGTTGCCCCATTTCCCCATTTTTTCCAAGCCAACATGGATTTACAAATATGGATACCACGATCATTTACAATATTCGTCTTAACCACTTTGTTTCCATTTGCAGCTATGATTTTCGACAAACTATATCCCAAGAGGTTATTACGGACATGCCCCAAGTGCAATGGCTTGTTGGTGTTCGGTGATGAGTATTCAATCATGACCAACGGAGCATTTTCCGAAACCGGAATAATGCCATAATGCGCTTGGGCATGAATGTCGTTAAGCAGATTGATCCAGCAATCGCATGCTACGGTTAAGTTTAAGAACCCCTTGATTACGTTAAACTCAGCCACCGCCGGTTCATTCTTCACTAAATATTCGCCAATTTCCTGAGCGGTTTGCTCCGGAGATTTCCTGGACATACGCAAGAACGGAAAGACAACCAAGGTCAGATGTCCTTTGAACTCTTTCTTTGTCTTTTGCAACTGTACTTGTTCCGTATTTACATCTACGCCATACAATTCTTTGATACCGGCAATTACTGCACCGGCAATTTGCTGTTCAATCACCATATCTTATTTTTGAGTTTTTTGAATTTTCAAGTTCTTGTATTGTTATGTTTGTTTGCTTTTGTCACACCCGACTAAAAACTTACAAACTTATTTTTTGCAAAGGTACGCTTTTTCATGGAGAATTATTGCAGGTATTGATTATTTCCATTACATTTGCGTGTGTTTCAAACGCAATTTACCGATTGTTTCATTTCAAATAAATACTTAATTGAATATCATGAAGAAAAAAGTTAACTTACTGCTCTTTATGTGCTTTATTTTTCTCATAGGTGCAAAAGCTCAAAATCTTTCTTTACATCAATTACAACAAGATTTCGTAGACCTGCGTTTCGGTATGTTCATCCATTTCAATATGCCGACTTATACAGATGCCGACTGGCCCGACCCGAATGCTTCTCCGGAACTTTTCAATCCGACAAAACTGGATTGCCGGCAATGGACAAAAGCGGCTAAATCGGCCAATATGAGTTACGGATGTTTAACCACCAAACATCATAGCGGTTTTTGTATTTGGAACACAAAAACCACCGATTACAACGTGATGAACAGTCCGTTCAAGCGGGATGTGGTTAAGGAATATGCCGATGCGTTTCGTGCCGAAGGCTTGAAGGTGATGCTTTATTATTCTATCTTGGATACCCATCACCACCTGCGCCCTGGATTCATCACTCTGGAACATATCGATATGATAAAAGCTCAATTACGCGAGTTATTAACAAACTATGGTGAGATAACAGCGCTAATCATAGATGGCTGGGATGCTCCATGGAGCCGAATTTCGTATGACCAGATTCCTTTTGAAGATATCTATCGTCTGGTAAAATCTATTCAACCGAATTGTTTGGTAATGGATTTGAATGCAGCTAAATATCCGGCCGAGGGATTATTTTATACCGATATCAAATCGTATGAGCAAGGTGCCGGTCAACATATCGAAAAAGATAGTAACCGATTGCCGGCTCTCTCTTGTCTCCCCTTACAGGCTAATTGGTTCTGGAAAACCAGTTTTCCGAAAAATCCGGTGAAAAACCCGGCTAAAATGGTAAATGACAATATCATTCCGATGGGAAAGGCTTATTGCAATTTTATCCTCAACGTAGCTCCAAATCGGGACGGACTGATGGATGATAATGCTCTGGAGGCATTGAAAGAAATTGGAAAATTATGGAAACCAGAAGGTAATCTTCCAAAGGTGGGAGAAGCTCCGGCTCCGATTATTTCGACCAATTTAGCCAAACACCAACGTGTGGAAAGTAGTTGGAGTTATGATAGTCTGATTATGGACTTTGCCAATGACGATGATTTCAACACCTCCTGGGTTTCCAATCCGGAAGTAAAAGATCCATGGATTTATGTAACCTTAGGTAAAGAACAAGCCCTTAATATGGTCACTATCACCGAAGGAAGTCATCCGCACATCCAGGAATACCAATTGGATTATCGCATTAACGGGGAATGGAAACCTCTATTGAACGGAAATCAAACCGGACGTGTTAAAATACATCGGTTTGATACGGTTTATGGAGATGCAATCCGAGTACGTATTCAAAAAGC
>DWYO01000149.1 GCA_019118725.1 Candidatus Parabacteroides intestinavium
TGAGATAGAGAAGCATTGCAAACATTTCTACATCCGTGCCAACCGATGCAGTTCGCTCTACAATGACATCTTTGCTCTGAGAGGATGGAAGACGGAGGAGATTAACGGCATCCAGTTCGAACTCAATTCCAGTTAGCGTCCAATTTTGACGTGTACCCCAAGGAAAGCCGCCACAAGGCGGTTCCCTCATAAATAACGTCAAAAAAGATACTGATTTTTAATATTTGTTATTACTCCAGTCCGATTGTCAAGGGTAACAAATGTTCATAATCCCTACGTCCTTTAACAATTTCGCTGAAAAATCTCTTGAAATAATCAAGCACAGACACACCCTGCATCTTACAGGTTGAGATGATGGTATGATATACCGCTGAAACGTGTGCCATCCTGTCACTTCCGAAGAATAACGAGTTCTTTCGCTCACCGGCCAAGGGACGGATAAAACGTTCGGCAATGGAATTGTCGATGGAATAAGAGCCGTCATTCAAGTAGGCGAACAGCTGAGTCCAAAAAGTATTCATATAATTTATTGCCTTCTCCATCAACTCTCCGCGGGGCGGATGACCGTCACTGAGCAAGACGTCAAGCTTACTGCGTAACTTTATGATTACTTCTTTGGTCTTTAAGTTATTCCGGCAAAGCTTTATCTGCTCGGGGGACAACTGCCCTTCTTCATACTCGCGTTCCAGCTTGTAAAGCTCACCGATCAATTCCAATATGAATGCCGCATCCTTATCATTACCCTGATCCAACGCATACTTGAACTTCGCACGGGCATGGGCCATGCAACAAAGATGTTCTATATCGACCATATGATCATCCAAATACAGATAGACATTGTAGCCATCTGACTGAAGAGCTTTCACCTGGCTGTCACCCAAGATATGCTTCAAGGCATCACGTCCTCTGGAACCATCCTCGTAGCAATAGATAACCACTTTTGACAGTTTGTTGACCAGACACCAGATGTATTTCTTCTTATAGCAGCCTTTACGCTTTACCCGGCACCAGGTCTCATCACAGTTCACGATGGAATCCTTTTCCAAACAAGTATTCTTAAGATAAGCAATCAAACCGCAGAAATGGGTAGAGCCTTTCTCCAACCAATTGGTCAGACTCATACGGCTCAAACGCATTGATTCACCTGATAATCTGTACATTTCACGATAAAGAGGGGTATCCAGAACATATTTGTTGAAAGCAAGATAAGCCAGAAAAGAACCGGAAGCGTGCGTTCCAGGAACCACGTCAATGATTTCAGGCTGCCCACTGAAAGGGAAATAGCCTTCATGAATTTTCCCGTCCGAAGTCTTATAGCGGATAACCTCGTAATCATGCTCGACAAGCTTGCTTACCTGTTCATAGGCATATTTACGGAAACGTTTGATGATTTTTGAACCTGCCGGCAGTTGGCGGATATCACTATTATGACAAACCGTATTGTCAGCGCTCATAGTGCGATAAGAAAGTCCTTGACGATAAAGACGGGCTTCTTTTGATTTTGATTCAAAATCCTCTTCCTGCGCATGAGCCTCACCAGATTGTGGCAAGCAGGAGCCGAGGGATTGGGGAGTGCCGTCGAAATCATCCTTGTCACGTGTATGGTCCTCTTCGACCTCACGCTTCTTTTTATGGATTCCTTTTTGGCTCTTACCATCATAAAGATTCTTATTACGGACTTTAAGCCGCTCTTCCAAAGCTGATATTTTAGACAACAGATTGATGTTCATCTGTTTATAATCGTCCAGCTGTTTTTCAGCTGCAATGGCCGATCTCTGCAAAGACAACAGTTCATCAACCTTGGACAACAGTTCATCTATGCGAGCCTCGTCCCGTTGGATCCGTTCAGCGTCACGCTCACGGGAAGCCATCAGCGCGATTATCATTTTTGATTTTTCGTCAGGGGTCATATCTGAATAGGGGTCTTCAAAAGGTTCAGGAGTCTCCTCCCGTTCCTTCAACTTCCGTGCGGAAGAAAGCAGTTTAATTCTTTCCAACTCATTCATATTCAGTACCTTTGCTGCTTCAAAGATACAAAAAAACGATGAAATAAAAGAATAATTTCGATACTTTTTTCTTGTTATTTATTTGATTATCAACTTTTTAATAACAGGAGATTCTAACAAGAGAATGACATCCTGCCAATGGATTGAATAAACACTTTCACCACCATTATAGGTTACCTGCATAAACTTGTAGCCGGGTCTGAAACGTTTCTCAAACATACTGTAAGACCGTCGGTCATAGCTGAACAAACGCACCAAACGTAAATCTTTAGACATCACGATAAATACATCACCATCCTCCGGTTCACGGTTCAACTGTTGATGGATGATGGATAAGACCTTATCATATTTACAGCGCATATCATGAAAATCACGAACTAAGAAAAAACGATTTAGTCCTGTAATATTCAACATAAGCCCTCCAGTTTCTCCACTAAGCTTTTCAAACCTTCGTAGCTTAAATTTTTCTGACTGAGATGAACACCATTGCTCATGCGGATATCCACCAGGATTCGAAGTTCGGTATGACAAGAAAGCCGAGGATCCGATTCTGGCTTTACTTCCCGGATTGAGGAAGGACTTTCCGGCACTTCTGCTTCCGTTGAGGGAGAACCCAAAACCTGAACAGGAATTATCTTCTTTCGGGTATCCTTGTACCATTTGGAAAATAGGTTATAAGGAACTTGGTTGGACATACAAAATTTCTCAATAGAAACACCAGCAGGGATACCTTCCAATTTATAGCGCAAAAATAGACGCTCAAAATCATTGTAACTATACATAAACTTGGATTTTGATTTAACGAAAGCAAAGGTCTAGCTTTTTTATCGGTTATCCTATACGGCATTTTTGGACGCTAACTCAATTCCATTCTCGTTGAGAAATGGGAAGGCAAGTGCTATCGTCTTGTCATCCAGAGACAAAGACGCAACAGTGGCGACCT
>DWYO01000150.1 GCA_019118725.1 Candidatus Parabacteroides intestinavium
CATTACCTTTGCAACACTGCTTTACTAATATAATATATAAATAAAAAATGGTATTATCTACACTAACTGCCATTTCGCCCGTAGATGGGCGATATTGGGGCAAAGCCGAGAATCTGGCTGCCTATTTTTCAGAGTTCGCACTGCTTAGATATCGGGTGCGTGTTGAGATCGAGTATTTTATAGCTCTATCGGAATACCTTCCGCAATTAAGCGAATTAAATACAGAAGAGGTAAAGACATGGCTTCGTAATGTATATAAAGATTTTTCTGAAGAAGATGCTCTGCGTATCAAGGAAATTGAAAAAATAACGAATCACGACGTTAAAGCAGTTGAGTATTTTATCAAGGAAAAAACAGATCACTTCTTGGCTGAGAAATATCACGAATTCATCCACTTTGGATTAACTTCACAAGATATCAACAACACAGCGGTCCCCCTCTCATTGAAAGAGGCGTTGAACGATGTTTATTATCCGGGACTAGATGAAGTTATCCGCACATTGGAAAACTACGCAAATGAATGGATGAATATCCCGATGTTGGCAAAGACACACGGACAACCAGCTTCTCCTACCCGATTAGGTAAAGAGATTATGGTATTTGTCTATCGTCTAAAACAACAACGCGAATTGCTTAAATCTGTTCCTATCTCTGCTAAATTCGGTGGAGCGACTGGTAATTTTAATGCGCACCATGTAGCTTATCCAGACCAAGACTGGAAAGCATTCGGAAATAAATTTGTAAATGAAATCTTAGGATTGAAGCGCGAAGAATGGACGACTCAGATTTCTAATTACGATAATCTGGGAGCCATATTCGATGGCATGAAACGGATCAATACTATTTTAATAGACTTGAATCGTGATTTCTGGCAATATATCTCTATGGAATATTTCAAACAGAAAATCAAGGCCGGAGAGGTCGGTTCATCAGCCATGCCGCATAAGGTTAATCCGATTGATTTTGAAAATGCAGAAGGTAACTTAGGCATTGCCAATGCCATTTTAGAGCATTTAACCAACAAATTGCCCATATCCCGCTTACAAAGAGACCTGACAGACTCAACGGTATTGCGTAATATAGGCGTCCCGATGGCTCATATTGAAATTGCATTCAAGAGTTTATTAAAAGGATTAGGCAAATTATTGCTGAATGGACCTGCCTTATCAGCCGATTTGGACAAATGTTGGGCCGTAGTAGCAGAAGGTATACAAACCATCCTACGCCGCGAAGGCTATCCGAAACCTTATGAGGCATTGAAAGCATTAACTCGTACAAATGCAGGAATCACAGAGCAATCTATTAAAGATTTCATCGAGACATTAAATGTGAGTGACAAGGTAAAAGCCGAACTTAGAGCGATTACACCTCATAATTATACAGGCATATAATTAATTGACAAATTAATATATATTATAAGTAATGCGGTAGCCGTGAGGCTTCCGGAAATATCAACCTTTAATAACAAAAACAAGATGAGTACTGAAGAAAGAGACGACGCTCAGCAACAACAGCAACAACCGTCACGTCCAAGACGAGTGATACCCGGTATCCACACAGAGCAAGACGGTGAAAGAAGACCTTACAATCAGGGCTACAATCGTCCGGAAGGTAACAACTATGAACGTAGACCTTATAATCGCCCGAATCAAAATGACCGGGGCGGCTATCGGTCATACGGAAATCGGTCATACAATGACTATGGCAATGGACAAAACAATTACCAGCAACGCTATGACAATCGTGACCGAAACAATAATTATGGTAACCGCCCGTACAACAACCGCAATAACAATTACGGAAATCAAAACTACGGGAATCAAAACTACGGAAATCGGTATTATGGAAACAATCGTCCGCAATATAATAATGGAGGCGAACAACGTCCATACAACAATCGTCCTATTTATAGCAGCAATCCGGCAAATGGAGAGGCTCCTGCAAATACAGGTGAGAATACCGGCATGAAAAAGAGAAGACCGCGTGTTGGTGAAAACCGTATAAACGCGAACTACGGTAATAATCGCCCTAGTGGAAATCGTCCATACGGAAACAATTATGGCGGAGGACGCTATAACAATAATAATGGAGGAGGTTATCAGAACAATAACCGCCGGCCGAACAACAACTTCCGTAAACAAGGAAATTATAATCCGAATGCAAAATATAGTTTCCAAAAACAATTGAAGTACAAAGAGGTTTTGGCCGATCCAAACGAACCTATCCGTTTGAACAAATTCCTGGCGAATGCCGGAGTATGTTCTCGCCGTGAAGCCGATGAATACATCCAGAAAGGAGATGTAAAAGTAAACGGACAGGTTGTAACCGAATTAGGTACGAAGATTACCCGTCAGGACGAAGTCTTATTCAATGACAAGCGCGTTCAAATTGAAAGCAAGGTCTATATTGTATTGAACAAGCCGAAAAACTGCGTGACTACATCAGATGATCCGCAAGAACGTATGACGGTTATGGACCTTGTCAAGAATGCTTGCACAGAGCGTATCTATCCGGTCGGACGTTTAGACCGTAACACGACAGGTGTATTATTGTTGACTAACGATGGTGATTTGGCATCAAAACTGACCCACCCGTCATTCAAGAAGAAGAAAATCTACCATGTATGGTTGGATAAGAATGTTTCGGTTGAAGATATGGAAAAGATCGCCAATGGATTGGAACTGGAAGATGGTGAAATCCACGCTGATGCTATCAGCTATGCCAGCGAAACAGATAAGAGCCAGGTGGGAATCGAAATTCATTCAGGTCGGAACCGTATCGTACGCCGTATTTTCGAATCATTAGGTTATCATGTAACTAAACTGGACCGTGTTTACTTCGCCGGATTGACCAAGAAGAATCTACCACGCGGAAGATGGCGTTTCTTGAATGAAAAAGAAGTAAACGCTCTTCGTATGGGAGCTTTTGAATAACGTGAGTAAGTCTGTTCGTTTATGAGTTTTTAGCGCTTAAAGCTACAAACTCATAAACGAACAGGCTCAAAACTAAAAAAACAAATATTTATTAATTGCAGTTTATAAAATGGAAACAATAAAAAGAACAAAAATTGTAGACCTGCTGAAAAGCACAGCTTACGGTTCGACCGTGAATGTGAAAGGTTGGGTACGTACTCGCCGAGGAAGCAAACAGGTTAGTTTCATAGCACTGAACGATGGCTCTACAATACATAATGTTCAGATCGTTGTTGATGTAGATAAATTCGGTGAAGATTTTCTGAAGCCGATCACCACCGGATCCAGCTTAAGTGTTAACGGAGAGTTGGTTCAATCCCAAGGGAAAGGACAAAGCGTAGAAATCCAAGCTAAGGAAATCGAGATTTATGGAACAGCCGATCCGGCCACTTATCCATTACAGAAGAAAGGACACTCCATGGAATTCTTGCGCGAAATCGCCCATCTGCGTCCGCGTACCAATACCTTTGGAGCTGTATTCCGGATTCGTCACAATATGGCTTACGCTATCCACAAGTTCTTCCACGACCGTGGATTTTTCTATTTCCATACCCCGATTATCACGGCATCCGATTGCGAAGGTGCCGGACAGATGTTTCAGGTTACAACCATGAACCTGTATAACTTGAAAAAAGACGAAAAGGGTTCTATCATTTATGACGATGATTTCTTTGGAAAACAAACCAGCCTGACGGTTTCCGGACAGCTGGAAGGAGAGCTTGCCGCTACGGCTTTAGGACAGATTTACACATTCGGTCCGACTTTCCGTGCGGAGAACTCAAACACGCCACGCCATTTGGCCGAGTTCTGGATGATTGAGCCGGAAGTAGCGTTCAATGATATCTATGACAACATGGAGTTGGCAGAAGCTTTTATCAAATATTGCGTCCAATGGGCTTTGGATAATTGTAAAGATGATATCCAATTCCTGAATGATATGTTTGACAAAGGTTTGATCGAACGTCTGCAAGGAGTACTAAAAGACGAGTTTGTCCGCTTGCCTTACACAGAAGGTATCCGAATTTTGGAAGAGGCTGTCAAGAACGGACATAAGTTTGAATTCCCTGTTTATTGGGGAGTAGACTTAGCTTCTGAGCACGAGCGTTTCTTGGTGGAAGATCATTTCAAGCGTCCGGTAATCCTTACGGATTATCCTAAAGAGATTAAAGCTTTCTACATGAAGCAGAATGAGGATGGCAAAACAGTTCGTGCCATGGATGTCCTGTTCCCGAAAATCGGTGAAATCATCGGTGGTTCGGAACGTGAAGCTGATTATGACAAATTGTACAACCGCATCCAAGAGTTGAATATTCCGATGAAAGATATGTGGTGGTATCTGGATACGCGCCGCTTCGGAACCGTTCCTCATTCCGGATTCGGTTTAGGCTTCGAACGCCTGCTATTGTTCGTAACCGGTATGAATAATATCCGTGACGTGATTCCGTTCCCCCGCACTCCCAATAATGCGGAATTTTAATGTATTTTGATCATACTGAGAGGCCTCATAGTCTTGATAACTACGAGGCCTCTCTTTTTTGTTTCTATTACGGTCAGTTCCTTACTTTATACCGTTCCTCGCCTATACCTATTATATAGATACCTCTCGGCAAGTCATACCGCTTCAGACCGATTTGTGTTTCGTTCTTCACGATAGAGTCTCTTTCTCTTTTTAACCCAAATCAGTCATTAGACTTTGGGTAGATTGCCCCCTTATGTCTTGCGGATTGCTTTTCGGCTTGCAGAAGGCGTAGCGGGCTACGTCGAGGCAAGTCGGGAAGCAAGATGCTGGCAGAAGGGGGCAAAATACCCGAAG
>DWYO01000151.1 GCA_019118725.1 Candidatus Parabacteroides intestinavium
ACAAGACACGCTCTTGCCTTGCCACCTTTATCAGCCCGTCAATTTGTTATCTGCTTAAAATTTATATCCAAGAGTCAACGCTACCCGCGTTGTTTTCGTTTTCATCGAAGCCGGCATAGCTGTAGCCAAGGGTGTTCCTTCATTCGAGTAAATGGAAGAGAAAGCATAAGCGTCTTCTTTCAACGTCTTAAGGACACAGGCCACATCAACATAGAACTGAGGCGTAAAGCGGTAACCGAATCCCACCGTATAATTGGTTATGCCCCTGTCAATCGTATAATGGGGCAATGTCCCGACCGTAACCACTTCTACATTCCCGTTCTTCAAGTCATCATTCATCCCGCTACCGGTCCAAGAAGCACCGGCACGGACAGCAAATTGAGGAGTCACTTTCACCTCCGCGCCCACGCGTAAGGTATTCGAAAAGCCCAACAACTGTTCGATAGGCGTATTCGTTTCGACATTTTCATTGCCATTGTAATCATACATACGCATCCGGCGATAATTCATCAGCTCATAATCGACACTCAGCAAAGCCGTTTGTCCGAATATTGCCGCAGCACTGAAAATCCATTTATCCGGCGTACGGAATTTATAATCGGTAACAGCATCCCTCGGTGAAGAATAAGAAAGCATATCCGAATTATCTTGTATGTCTGAGGTACTTTCCGCATAATAAGAGTCTGTCATCTTATACCAGGTAGGCGAATTGTAGGCCACTCCTATACGTAAGAAATCAACCGGACGAAGAATCGCACCGACATTCAAGCTATAACCCGTACCATCCGTACTCAAACCATTCATCAGTTCCATATAACTGGTAAAATTGGTATGCGCATTGTAATCCTCCGCATAATAAGAAGACAAGTCATAGCTCAAATCCGTAATCGCAACCGTAGCACCCAAAAGCAGGAACTCCGAGATATTCATTCCGAAAGCAATCGCATACTGGTCTATACCTCCACTCTCACTCACTTCCATTTCCGTAAGAGAGTGTTGGTAAGATGATGCGGGGAAAGCCGACACATATTGCCCGTTCTGATAATTCATGAAACCCGTGTTTCCCCCTATGACGGAAAGCCAGTCTCCTACATTATTATAAGGATCATAAATTATATTGTTATTGCCATCGGTCACCTCATTAATCAAGTCCGGAGTAAGCCCCCCCAGATTGGCACGTGCGGCAATATAATCCGCCATCGAGGATCCCGTTGATCCGGTCATGCTCATCCGGTATTTACGTGAATAATTCTTCAGCCGGTTATAGGAAATTCCCACATTCCAGCTTACCACCCCGGCATCCTTCCCAGTAGGGAAATAACCCACATAAGCGAAGTTATCAAAATTGAACTTCGTTTTGCTTTGTGATTCGGACGAACCTTGCCACTCCGTTTTTGCAGATGCGCCTGACACATCCACCGTAGCAACCACCTCCGAACTCCGATAAACCGCCAATCCCGCCGGATTGGAATTCATCACAGAAATGTCACCACCCAACGCACCAAACGCGCCACCCATACTCATACTACGGGCCGTACCGTTCAAATCACCGGTCTGCGCATAGCGATAGGCATCTGCCAAACCTTGAGAAAAAGCAGCACCGGTACTTAATACCAGTGCTGATGCTATTGTCAATACTTTCTTCATCGTCTGAAAATCTTTTCTACCTTAAAATTATCTGCCTCGGCCACTTCCCCGGCTTCCGCCACCTACACTACCTCCGCTGGAGCGGCTAATACCCGAACTCCGTCCGCTACTGAACGATCCACTCGAACGATTGCTCCGGTAAGAGGAAGATGGAGTGGAATAAGTACGAGTATTACTACGGGATGGAACCGTAAAACTATTCCGATTATTCAATGAATTACTGCGTCCGGTCGAATAAGCGCTGCGTCCGGATGAACGACCAGTCGAATAAGAGGAAGAGCCACTGCTGATCCGCGTTCTTGACGAGCTGGAATTTATGCTGCTCCGTCCGCTTCCGCGTCCTGTAGAGCTGCTGCTCCCCAGGCTATTTTCCCGCAACGAAGTTCCCCGTCCGCTATAGCTGCTGGACGAACGTCCCGAGCCCCGTCCGCTATTCAAGTTCTCACTACGCAAAGAGGTCGCATTTCTGGAAGAGTAGCGTCCGGCATCACGTCCCGAACCTCGTACAGCCCCGGCATTACGTCCGGAAGAATAGGTCCCGTTACTCCGCAAATTGCTGGCATAGCCTGTCCGACCTGAACCTCTCGTATATCCGGTACGTCCGTTCCGGTAATGCGTCGGAGCGTATGCGTAATGGTGATGCGGGTACCAGCCTCCCCAATAATGAGGATGATAATACCAACCGGCATACCAGCCGCCCCATCCCCAAGATGGTCCCCACCACGGGTCATACCACGGATCGTACCAGCCGGCATACCAACCGCTCCATCCCCAATAATAAGGACGGTACCACCACGAGGAATAATAGCCTCCCCACGGGTAATACCAGGGGTCATACCAACCCCATGAATACCACGGCGAACCGAAATTCAGGTTCACCGATACATTCGTGACGCCACCCGAATAATCCGTAGCGTAGTCGTAAGCATAATATCCGTCATCTACATACAAATCGACCTGATCAGCCCCTACAATAGAGATCTTACTGGGCGAATGATAGCGGATAATACGCTCGCTATATTCCAAATCAGAGCGTCGCTCCGGTTCAACGGTCACCTTAGTCTTTACCGGATCCGTATCTTGCTCGACCTCTGTCATTTCCTCCTCCGGATAGTCCGAATAGCGACGATTATACTCATCCACATCCCGTTCTTCCTCCAAAGAGGCACTCGAACGTGTATAGCTGCTCGTCAGCACATAGTCGTCTGAAGTCGTATCCGTAGCAAATTCTTCTTCCGGCACCTCTTCCACATTTTCCTCAACCTCTTCCTGCTCTTTATCCTCCGACTTTGAAGAATAATAGATATCATCGAAGAATTGCCCCTGAGCTGAAACGCTCCATGAGAGCAGAAGCATTACCATGATGGATGTCAATTTCATAGGCTTCATATCTGTTTCTCCTCTGTTTATCGTTAATACTATATTAGACGCTTTACACCCCCATTCGTTTAATCGGCAATCGGAGGATGCATAGCTTTCATCCTAATCTACTCACAAATATAACGCTTTGTATGATTACGTGTTAGGTTTATATAGACTTTAACATTCATTTTAGGAGCTGTTTTGAATTTACTCCAGATTTTGCTAAAGAAATTCAAAAACAGGTTCTTAAAGTCCTTCACTATATAGAGGATGTGCGGGAAGGTAAAAACGCTGCAAACGGTTCAGAAAATTCATGCCCATCTTCGGACGGGAAGATAGGCATGAACGGAAACAAAGTTCGGCATGAATGCCGATGAATATAGGCATAAATTTCAATTACCAGACATTGACACGCTCAGAAGGCTGCATATACATAGCATCTCCCTCCTTGATGCCGAACGCCTGATAAAATGTATCGATATTTCTCAGCGCGGCATTCACACGCCATTTGCCTAACGAATGCGGATCCATCTTGGTACGACGGATAATCTCTTCCGGACGGATATTCTGAGCCCATAACGTAGCATATCCCAGATAGAAACGCTGCTCGTCGGTCAACCCATCGATAGGCTCCGGAGTATTTCCCTGCAAGCTATTCCGATAGGCCTGATGAGCCACCAGCAAGCCACCTTGGTCTGCGATATTCTCGCCCAACGTAAACCGTCCATTGGCATGTACCGTATCAATCACAATAATATTGCTGTATTGCTCGGCCAACTTATCGGCACGCTCCGTAAAGCGTGCAGCATCCTCAGCCGTCCACCAATCGGTCAGATTCCCCTCTTTGTCGTAGTTACGCCCTTGGTCGTCAAACCCGTGGGTCATCTCATGACCGATCACGACCCCTATTGCGCCATAATTTACCGCATCATCCGCTTCCGGATTAAAGAACGGAGGTTGCAAAATTCCGGCCGGGAAGCAAATTTCATTCGTAGTCGGATTATAATAGGCATTTACCGTCTGCGGAGTCATGTACCAACGCGCCTTGTCAACCGGCTTGCCGGCATCCGCCAACATATATTCCATTTCAAAGATAGCCGACCGGCGGACATTGGCCCAATAAGAATCCTGGCGGATCTCAAGTGCGCTATAATCCCTCCATGTATCGGGATAACCGATCTTAACCGTAAAGGCCGCCAATTTCTCCTGCGCCTTCATCTTGGTCGAATCACCCATCCACGCCAAGCTATTGATACGTTCGGACAGAGCCTTCTGAAGATTACCGACCAATGTCAGCATCTTCTCCTTCGAAGAAGCCGGGAAGTACTTCGCCACATACATTTGTCCTACGGCTTCGCCTAACGAACGATTCACCGTACTCAAGGCACGCTTCCAGCGAGGCTCCATCTCCTGCTTTCCAGACATTACCTTTCCGTAAAAATCAAAATTAGCCAGCGCAAAATCATCGCTCAGATAGGGAGCAGCCGCATCCAGCAAGTTAAATGCCAAGTAATATTTCTGGTCATCAATCGACACCTCTTTCAACGCTTTGGCCAGCTCCTGATAATAGGTCAGTTGCTTGGCATCCAGCTCCTCGATATCTTTCAGGCCCATTGCCTCAAAATAAACCGCCCAGTCGAACGCGTCATTCGATTTGACGAAATCCGCATACGTCATCTTATTGTAATTCTTTTGCGAGTCACGCAATTCCTCACGAGACAAAGAGACCCGGGCTATGCAGCTCTCCACCTTCATCACACCATTCTTGGCGGCATCGGCCTGTTCCGGAGAATTGCCCGCCAATAAGAACAACCGATTGATATAATTCTTGTAAGCCTCGCGGATATTCGAGAACGTTTCATCCTCTTGCAGGTAATAATCACGGTCGCCCATGCCCAATCCGGCTTGATAAAGCTGGACGATATTCATCGAACTATTCTTCTCGTCCGCCGATACATACAAGGCAAAGAAAGGCGACATACCCTCTTGCTGCAATTTGGCAATCATCTTGGAGAGCTCTGATTTCGTACCCAAATTTCGGATGGCATCCAGTTCCTCTTTGATAGGCTTTACCCCATCCTCATTTGTCTTGATGCTATCCAAGGCCAGTTTATACAACATGCCGATTTTCTGCCCTATGCTTCCCTCCTGCTGAGGCGTAGCACCCAGCTCTTCCACCAATGCCTTCAATTGCTGGTTGTTGTTCTCCATCAATTGCTCAAAGATGCCATAACGGGAATATTCAGCCGTCAACGGATTGTTTTTCATCCAGCCTCCACAAGCATATTGGTAAAAATCCTCACCGGCCGTTACAGTGCTGTCCAAATTAGCCAGATTGATTGCAGGATTCGTAACAGGAGCCTCCTGCGGTTTGTTGTTGCAACCCGCCAAGGCCAGCAA
This sequence comes from Candidatus Parabacteroides intestinavium, assembly GCA_019118725.1. Classification (GTDB taxonomy): domain Bacteria; phylum Bacteroidota; class Bacteroidia; order Bacteroidales; family Tannerellaceae; genus Parabacteroides; species Parabacteroides intestinavium. The sequence goes on from DWYO01000151.1 coordinate 5,410, forward strand.
ACCAACGGCCACAAGCGGGAACATTTTTTTCATTTTCATTTTTCTTATTGTTTAAAACGATTTCAATTTCATATACTCACTTTCGAAGTTTGGCGTAAATACCCCTTTTCCCAAATGGGCTTCTATCTCCGGGATGCTCCAGAAACGAGCCTCTACAACCTCGTCCGCGTCCGGTGAGAAAGGCCCCTCATAAACCGTCCGGAACGTATTCACCAGTTCTTTTTCAATGGACGATTCGAACACATAACGCATCAGAAATTCCGGGACGAAATCCGTAATGCCCAATTCCTCCCGGACTTCGCGCCGTAGAGCCTCCTCTACGTTCTCGCCATAGTCCACATGTCCGCCCACGGCCGTATCCCATTTTCCGGGCTGTATGTCTTTGCGCATCGAACGCTTCTGCAAAAACAAGTCTCCGGCTCTGTTAAATATATGTAGATGCACCACCGGATGCAACCATTTGCTCCCATTATGACACGAGCTCCGGGTAGCCTTACCGACCACCTCCCCCGCCTCATTCACCAACGGGAACCATTCTTCTTCTCTATTCATCATTTTCATTCATACGATTTGGCGGTGCAAACTTACACATTATTTCTGAATGGAGAAAAAAGCATAGGCCCTTTTCCTAAAAAGGGTATGTGCTTTTCAGGGAAAGGACGTATGCTTTAAAAAACTGTTTTTGATTCCGTCGGAAAATGTTTGTACGGATTCTCCAAGTAAAGAGAGAAAAACAAATCAGAATTGCTCCAACACTGCAATCCGTTTCTCAATAGGCGGATGAGTGGCAAAAAGGCCGTTGAAACGCTCCAAGAAACCTTTTGCCTGCTTTCCGGGATGCTGGATAAAAAGCTGTGCCACATCAGCACGCGTTACGGCTTCTATATCCGGATCTGCGGAAATTTTACGCAAGGCACTTGCCAAAGCCAACGGATTACGGGTCATCTCGGCCGAACCCGCATCGGCCAAGTATTCTCTTTTACGGGAAATGGCAAAGCGCATGAGTATTGCGAAGAAATAACCGATAGCCGCAACCAGCAAAGCAATGAGCATCAGGATAATCGTCCCGTTCCCTTTCTCATCCCTCCGGCGCGGTGCCCAAGAAGCATAATACATCCAACGCATACAGATTTGGGCAATCATGGCAAAGATACCTACAAACACGATCGAGATTATCAAGAGCCGGACATCATGATTGCGTATATGCGAAAGTTCGTGCGCGATTACCGCTTTCAGTTCCTCATCATCCAGTTTTTCTATGATTCCTTTTGTCAGAGTTACCGTATATGTACGTTCATTGATGCCGCTGGCATAAGCATTCAGCGACTCATCGTCTATCACATGCACCTTTGGCATCTTCATTCCCTGGCTCATACATAAATTCTCTACCAGGTTATAGACCCGCTTATTGTCTTTCCGTTCCAACGGGACGGCTCCTGTGGCCGAGTCGATAATACGGGTATTGGCAAAGTAAGCTATCAGAAACCAGATCAGCACCCCACCGATAACGTAAGGTACGATCTGTACAAACATCTGGTTGGTATATGCAATTACCAAGGGCATCGTGGTCCGGTCGTCTGCCATAGAAAAGTAGTGAAGCAGAAAACAGAACAGATAAGTCAGTCCGACCACCAAACAAGGAAACAGACAGAGCAGAAACAACGAACGGAAGTTGTTCCTGCTCTGCTGAGTTTGTATTCCAACGTATTCCATCGTTTAGAAGCTGATTTTCGGAGCCTCTTCCAAAGAGGTACGCTGTTCACCCAAATCAAACATAATCTCTTTCTTGAATCCGAACATTCCTGCAACCAAATTAGACGGGAATGTCTCTACCGCATTATTCAACTCACGCGTAGCAGAGTTGAAATACCGGCGTACAGCCGCCAATTTGTTTTCCAGGTCTGCGATTTCCTCTTGCAGATGCATGAAGTTCTGGTTGGCTTTCAAATCCGGATAAGCCTCAACCGTTACCTTCAGTCCATTCAAAGCTGCCGACAAAAGATTCTCCGCCTTAATTTTATCATCGATAGTCTGTGCAGCCATCGCCCCGTTACGAGCAGACACCACACGATCTAACGTCTCCTTCTCGTGAGCCGCATATCCTTTTACCGTTGCGACCAGTTGAGGCACCAAATCATGTCTTTGCTTCAATTGAACATCTATATCTGCAAACGCATTCTCCCGATTATTTCTCAATTTCACCAAGCGATTGTACAAAGACACCAACCAGATGCCCACAATCGCAATCACAATAATCACAATTAAAACCGTCATATTTCTTTCTTTTTACGTTAAATCACGCCAAAAGTAACGATTTAATCCATATATAGCAACTACTTCACAATTTTTACACCCTCCGGCGCATGGATCTCAGAACGGACCGATCCGTCTTCCTGACGTTCATGCCGCACTTTGATTTCTCCGAAAGGAGTCGGAAATGTTCCTTCCACCCAATCCAAATCCCCCAAATGCGGATCGACACGAACCACCTTCATCCCCGGCTCTACGACCTGTATGCCCAGCACATACTCGCTCAACCAAGAAGTCGGTCCCGATGCCCATCCATGACACAGGCTATGCCGGAATCCTTTATAGCAATAAGCACCGAAATCACCATGGATATCTTTTTTACCCGCAGGGACCAGTTCATCTATTGGTGCGGCATTCGGAAGCCAGTCCAAATTGAAATCTTCCCAAAATGTAGTTGCCCCCATATCCAACATGCCTCCCCAATAGCTACGGATAATGTCTAACGCACTCTGATAATTACCGGCCAAAGCCAACGAACGCAACATATAGTAACCATAGAAAGTAGAGAACCCCCGTCCGCCTTCGACCGAAAGATACTCCTTGTCCGCCTTCTCCGGTTCCATTAAGCCGGCCCATGCCAACAGAGCGGCAGCCTGCTTCATTCCCGGTTCAGTAGGAGTTTTTTTCAGTTTCAGGAAAGGACGTATCACCTTCGGAGCCGCCTTACGCAATTTGGATTCGGTCTGCCGACACGCTTCCATCAGCTCCGGCTCGTCCAATATAGCACACAATTCCTGTCCGGCTATCATAGCCCGAACCATCAGAGCCTGTAATCCGGCATCGATAGCCTCCGGATTGGCACTCGACGGCCAATCCAAGAAACGGTTTCCATCCAGATGCTCACGCCCCTCATCGTCCACCTTCGAGATAAACAAACGCAACAAATCCGTCAGATAAGGCTTTTGGGCCTTCAGATATTCCAGATTCCCCTGGTAGCGGTACCAGTCCTGCTGGATCAGCAACCACCAAATGGAATAAGAACTGATTCCGTTCATCCAATTCGGAAGCGGAGTGATGTCTCTTGACAAATCAAGACTCTTGGCTATGATCGGATTATAGCCGAACACGGAATTTACGGCCATCACCTCCGGATGGAAATCACCAATCCACACCAGCCGATCGCGCTTAGCCCCCTCAATCAGGAACTCTTGCATATTAAGATGCACCGTATAGGCTCCGGTCTGCCAAATACGGTTCAAACGCTCATCGTTACTTTTGAACGACCCACGATAAGGAATATCCTGAAACACCGATATAGCCCTGATCTCTTTCAGTTGAAGCTCTACGGAATCATCCGGCAGGTCGATACGTACAAAACGGAATCCAGAATTACCTACCTCCGAAACGCCCAACCACGGCAGCTGGTGATAAAAATCACGCATGGCGTGGTCATTAGTCGCTCCGTTCTTTCCGTCAATCTCGCACATGGCCTCACTCGCTGATTCACCCAAACGCACCCGGATGCGTACCGGCTCGTGACTGGCCGACATTCCCGTAACAAATTGCAATCCGCCTTGTATCTCTTTTCCAAAATCGAATAAAAGAGCCGGATGTTTATCCCGCGTACTCCGTATCAGACAGATACGGGCATTCGACAAATCTGCCTGCCCGTTTCCTTCGTCCAACAGATACTCCGCATTCCGAATCTGCGCGCTATCCTGCATCCATACAATCCGTTTCGGCGTAAGATATTCACGCACACGGATATCACGTTGCTGAGCAGAAAGCGGGAGAATGCAAAGCGAAGCCAATATTACCAACAAACTGTTCTTCATGGGCCATTCTTTAGAGGTTGAATGCTGTAACCAAATCATCCAATTGCTGCTGGGTCATACCTTCCGGCTCCTCCCCCGAAGCTAAACGGGCACTAAAATAGATCTGCGCCGATTTGCTTAACGTATCAATCGCATCGAAACACTCGATGATATCCTCGCCTACCGCCAAGATACCATGTTTCTCCCAAAACACCACATCGTGACGTTCCAGTTGCTTGATTGTAGCATGAGCCAGCTCAACCGTCCCCGGAATCTCATAAGGCACAATGCCTATTCCTTTCGGCACAATGATACGGCATTCCGGAATCATACTCCACAAAACGCGGGTAATCACATCTGAATCCAGGAAGCGTTTGCAATGTGTCATACCGATTAAATCAGTCGGGTGCGTATGGAGCACCACCCGATTGTCCCGACCTCCGGCACGCAGGTAATTGTGCATCATCAAATGGGACGGCAACTCCGAGGTCGGCTGTATCGGATGTTCGGCTATAGGCTCATAGCTCAAGCCATCATTTGCCACACGAATCAAAGCCCCGTTCTCCCACGGAGACTTTGCCACATAACGCATTCGCTTACCGGTACCTGTGACATAGAATACATGTCCGGCCAACGCTTCCATTTTTTCCGGCAAAGGCTTAGCCGGAGCTAAAGCAGGTAATGCCAATTCTTCAGCAGAAAGTAAGGTTGTCACATTTACCGAAATATTTCCTCCATTCCGTTCTGCCCATCCTCTTGTCCATAAATAACCAGCGACTTCGGCGATACGTTCTATCTCTGCCATCAATGCCGCATTGTCTCTTATTTGTTTCATTTTTCTTTTTTTATTTTTACCTCCGAATTTAAAATTTAGAGTTTCTCTTATATATTCGGGAAAATAAGAGAAACAATCAAAACCAACATACCGGTAATAAGTACAACGACCGTCTTCCGGCTCACCCCTTGCCATTCTTTCAGAATAATCCCCCACACATTGCTGAAGATAACATTCAACGACATCAGGATACTCCATGAGAAGGCCAGCATGACGGGCGAATCGGTAAAGAAACTCTTGCCCATACCCAATCCGAAGAATTGTGAATACCACAATACACCGGCCAAGGCGCAAAATAACACATTATTCAGGAATATACCTCCGGAAACCGAAAAATATTCGCCTCCTGTATGATTCTTCAGATTCTGATAGACGCAATATACCGCATTAGTGATAAAGCCACCTAAAGTAACGAACAAGATAACCGGATTCAAAGCAAACAACTCGCTCGCACCCTGTTCGCGAACGTAAGCGGAAATAGGTGCACCGGCCTCTAATCCTAAATTGAAGCAGGCACTCATCACACCGGCAAGCAAGGCAACCAACAATCCCTTAGTCAAAGCAAAATCCTTGACCGCCGCACGCTTTTCCTCTTCCGTCATGTTCTGAGCACGCAAACTTCCTGCATATCCGATAATGGCAATACCCGCCAATGTGATACACACGCCCAACAGAAGAATCAAGCCGTCTCCATGCAACAGATCTTGTCCGCCCAACAACGCGGGAAACAACGTACCAAATCCGGCACACGTACCGAGTGCGATACTCTGCCCTAAAGCAACACCCAAGTAACGCATACTCAAGCCGAACGTCAATCCGCCGACACCCCAAAGCATACCGTAAATCATTGCGCTAAGGCTTCCTTCCTTTTGGAAAAGCTCACCCAGGCCAATTCCTTCAGGCAAAGCTAAAAACGCGCCTAAAAGCGGAAAGACAATCCAGGCAAATACACCTTGAATCAGCCAGAAACTCTCCCAACTCCAGGATTTTACCTTATTAATCGGCACGTATGAACTGCTTTGCCCCAAACTACCGACTGCAATAATCAGCAAGCCTATCAATATATCCATAAGCTCATCCTCGTTTGTTGGTTACTTCCGCCTCATATTTTTCTATATCAGTCAGATAATTCTCGCCCACCGGTACATTATTCTTCAAGCAGAACATATCCCAAACTGCATTCCAAGGCATACTCTTCAATTCTTCCTGCAAAGCCAAACGTTGGAAGAGCTGGTCTTTAGCCTCGTAGGTCTGTAACGTAGCAGAAGGTTCCAACAAAGCCTGAAGCAAAGCTTTCTGCGTTGCACGGACACCTATCACATACGCCCCGATACGATTGATGGTAGCATCAAAATAATCCAGTCCGATGTGGACACGATCCAGGGCATTGCAACGCACCAGTTCTCTTGACAAATCCATTAATTCATCATTGAGAATCACCACATGGTCACTATCCCAACGAATAGGACGGCTCACATGAAGCATGATTTCCGGTATGAACAGCAACAAGGCCGAAATCTTGTCAGCGATACTCTCTGTCAGATGGAAATGACCTGTATCCAAGGTAACTATCTTTTGCTTCTTTGCGCCATATCCCAAGTAGAAATCATACGAGCCCACCGTATAGCTCTCCAAACCGATACCGAACAATTTCGCTTCCAAGCAATCTTTCATGTTTTCATACTTCGTTGCGAAAATCTCATCCAGCGACTTTTCCAGTATCTGACGATACATCAACCGGCTTGCCGGTACCTCCTTGCTTCCGTCATGCACCCAAAGATTCATGATACAAGGATCATTTTGGAATTTACCCATCTCTTCGCTGATCCAGCGGCACCGCTCGGTATGCTCAATCCAAAAACGACGAATGGATTCATCTGGATTTGCCAAAGTCAAATTACCACTCTTGGGGTGAGAAAAAGAAGTACTGTTGAAATCCAGTTTCAAACCATTTTCTTT
>DWYO01000152.1 GCA_019118725.1 Candidatus Parabacteroides intestinavium
TAATATATAATCAGTGGTCATCTGTTGTATCCGTGTTCTGTGTTATTTGTGTGCAATTTTATATTTTGACACACTTCCTGCTGGATTGATAATTTTATTCCATTTGGAATTTCTTACTTACCTTAATCAAATTGCAACTGAAATTGACTACGTTAGTTGTTTCTTGAAGCATATTCAGGTAGACCATACTTACTTTGGTACTTCCGGATTGTCCCTGAATACGTTTCAGTTCCTCTTTCTTCAGTTGAGTCAACGCATTGTGTAAGCGGGATGCCTCGTTTACCAGAGTCAGGAGTTCATCGTAATTATTTTTGTCTATCATTTCCGCACAACGGGTCAGATAAGCGATGACTTGTGTATCTACAATTCCGAAGTCTTTCTTCTGGATTTCATCCAGCGGCTTGAAATTGTTGTCGATATGCAATTTACAAGGCTCAGCCAAGCGACGGATGCTATACACGATCTCACTGGCAAAGTCATTCCCTTGATAGTAATACAACCCTTTATCAATAGCGATTTCGCGGTCTAATTGGGTAACGCCCAGTGTTCCTACGCGTTTCACTTGTTTCAGGTGGACTTTTTTCTCTTCAATATCCGCCATGACGCGACGTAGCTCTTTCAAGTTTTCATTGATGAAACCGTTTACGGAATCCTGTAATGTGTTAGCGGCAAACAAAAGGTCTTCTTTCAACTCTTCGCGGCTATGCTGGCGGAATAGGTTCAAAGCTTCACGGGAATTGGTCGCTTTACGTAATTGGGTAACGGTGCTGTTTACCTCTTCTTTCAGAGCTTCCTTGCGCTTCTTCTTCTTATACATCATCTGACTATGGATCAGAGTGTAAACGGCAATCGCTATCATAACGACAATGGCAGGAGCACCACCGACATAAAGAATCAATGTAACAATAAAGCAGATTGTAAATGCAGCACCGGCTGTAATGAACCATCCGCCGATAACGGAAAGAACTCCGGTAATTCGGAATACGGCGCTTTCACGTCCCCATGCACGGTCGGCCAGTGAAGTACCCATAGCTACCATGAAAGCTACATACGTGGTAGACAAAGGCAGTTTCAATGAAGTACCGATGGCAATCAGTAATCCGGACAACACAACGTTTACCGATGCGCGGACCAAATCGAATGCTGCGCCCTCTTCCATGATCATCTCTTTATTGTTGAAGCGGCTATCAATCCATTGTAAAGTAGAATTCGGTATAATCTTGACAATATTATTGGCGGCATTTGTGCAGACACGTACCAAAACACGGGCTACCGGTGACGTCCCGAATTGTTCATCACCTTCCGACTGGCGGGATAAGTCGACCGAGGTCTTGATTACATTATGAGCTTTCTTGGAGGTTAGTAGTGCTATAACCATAACGATACCTGCGCCAATCAAATAATACCAAGGTGTTTGGGCTGAGCCTTGTAGAGAAGTCATCAGATAAGAATCTGGAGTTACACTACCGCCTTGAGATACAAAATCAGTGTAAGCGGAAACACCGGCCAGTGGTACACCGATGAAGTTTACCAAGTCGTTTCCGGCGAATGCCAACGCCAAGGCAAAAGTTCCCATCAGAACAATCACTTTGAATACATTGACACGCAACCAATAGAGAATCTGCATCAGTATTGTGAATCCGATAAAGCAGAGCAATACGACTTTCTGTGTATTCGCAAAAATGTAATCGGCAAACGGACCTGCAAAAATCGGGCTTGATTTCAGCCCTTTGATCAGCATAAAGTAGATAATGGCGGTAGCAGCCAAGCCTCCAAACAGGCCGATAAAGTATTTCGCCGTACGTTTATAATTAAAGGTAAAGATAAGTCGGGATATGTATTGTACCAACACGCCGAAGATAAAGGCAATGGCCACGGAAACGAAAATCGCTAAAATAACGGTCAAAGCCTTGTCGGTATTCATCAGGTTGCCCAAATGATAGATACCTTCTGTATCGTTGGCTATTTTAATTAAGGAATAAGCCACGGTACCGCCCAAAAGTTCGAATACTAAGGAAACGGTGGTAGAGGTAGGCATACCTAATGAGTTGAAAATATCAAGAAGGACAACATCTGTCAGCATGACAGCGACAAGGATAATCATGATTTCCGAGAAATAGAAATACTGAGGTTGGTAGATTCCGTGTCGTGCGATATCCATCATTCCGTTGGATAAGGCGGCTCCCACCAGGATTCCGGTGGCGGCGACAATCATAATGACTCGAAATGAAGCGGCTTTTGATCCGATCGAGGCATTCAGGAAGTTGACGGCATCGTTGCTGACACCTACGGATAGGTCAAATACGGCCAATACGCCGAGGAATAAGACCAAGAACAAGTAAAAAGTTTCCATAAAATTAATTTGTATATTTTATGGGTGCAAAATTAAGTATAATTTATTTTTTAATCGGTGTGGCTCGTGTTACAAACTTGTTACATTTTAAGGGGGCATATAAAAACGGTGCGTCAGAATGGGTAAGGTGCAAGACGTATCTTAAGACGGTGTGTCATAATTGCAAACTGCTGCGTTATTTTCGGAATTCGGGCTAAGTCATTTACTCCAGTAAACTCCTGTCGCCCTCATCCTCAATGCCTTGCATTTTGCTAATTCTGACACACCTTAATGG
>DWYO01000153.1 GCA_019118725.1 Candidatus Parabacteroides intestinavium
TTGTTCATGATTCTTTTCTATTTTAAATTATATGTTCTTCTTACTTAAAGATGTGCAAAGATATAAATTAATTTAGTACTTTCGCACCTAAATATAAATATATTGTAAAGTCAATGAATAAAACATTAAGCACAATGATTATGGCGACATCCGTATTGCTGGGCGCTTGTTCGCAACCGGAGGTAAAAGAAACGAATGCTGAAACCCCTGCTCCGGCTCCGATAATAGGCCGTTCGGACATGAAGATACCGGAGGGTAGGATGACGCCGGAAGCCCTTTGGGCTATGGGACGTATAGCCGGAGTGAATGTTTCTCCGGATGGAAATAAGATTGTCTATTCGGTGGGGTATTACAGTGTACCTGAGAATAAAAGCAATCGGGAAATCTTCGTGATGAATGCTGACGGATCAGATAATCGGCAGATTACTCAGACTCCATTTTCTGAGAGCGAAGCCAAATGGATCAAAAATGGAGCTAAGATTGCGTTCCTTTCATCAGAAAGTGGAACAAGCCAACTTTGGGAAATGAATCCGGATGGCACCGGACGCCGGCAGCTTTCTAATTATGATGGAAACATAGAAGGTTTCTCTTTCTCGCCGGACGAAAAGAAAGTGCTTTTTATCGCGCAGGTCAAAACCGTACCGAGCACTCAAGATAAATATCCGGACTTGGATAAGACGACCGGTATTATTGTTACTGATCTGATGTATAAACATTGGGATGAATGGGTAACTACGGCCCCGCATCCGTTTGTGGCTGATTTTGATGGTGACAAGGTGGCTAATCCGATTGATATTATGAAGGATGAACCTTATGAATCTCCCATGAAACCTTTCGGGGGCATCGAACAATTAGCCTGGAATACGACTTCTGATAAAATAGCCTATACAAGCCGGAAGAAAGTGGGTAAGGAGTATGCGTTGTCAACCAATTCGGATATTTATGTCTATGACTTAAACACGAAGCAGACCGTGAATATCAGCGAGGGGATGATGGGCTATGACACCAATCCGCAATATTCGCCGGATGGGAAGAGCATTGCCTGGCTGAGCATGGAACGGGACGGATATGAATCTGATCAGAACCGCCTTATCGTGATGAATCTGGAAAGTGGGGAGAAGAAGTTTGTCAGCAAGGATTTCGATTCGAGTGTGAATGAATTTTGTTGGAGCGCTGATTCGAATAGCATTTATTTTACCGGAGTTTGGCATGGCGAGATTCAGATATATGCCGCTGATGTTCACGCTTGTACTTACCGGACGATAACTTCGGGCATGAATGACTATGCCGGGATTAGTTTGTTGGGCGATAAGCTGATTGCTATGCGCCATTCGATGAGTGCGGCTGATGAAATCTTCACGGTGGCTCCGGCTACGGGTGAAGCTACGCAACTTACTTACGAAAATAAGTACCTGTATGACCAAATGGAAATGGGCAAGGTTGAAGGCCGCTGGATGAAGACAACGGATGGCAAGCAGATGTTGACTTGGATTATTTATCCGCCTCATTTCGATCCGAACAAAAAATACCCTACCTTATTATATTGTGAGGGCGGACCGCAAAGTCCTGTCAGCCAGTTCTGGTCTTACCGGTGGAATTTCCAGATTATGGCAGCGCATGATTATATTATTGTGGCTCCTAACCGTCGCGGCTTGCCCGGTTTCGGTAAGGAATGGAATGAGGAAATCAGCGGAGATTATGGCGGACAATGCATGAAGGACTACTTTACGGCTATTGACGAATTCGCCAAGGAGCCGTTCGTAGATAAAGACCGGCTGGGTTGCGTGGGAGCCAGCTTCGGCGGCTTCTCGGTGTATTGGCTTGCCGGACATCATGACGGACGTTTCAAGGCTTTTATCGCTCATGACGGTATCTTCAATATGGAGATGCAGTACTTGGAGACCGAAGAGATGTGGTTTGCAAACTGGGATATGGGCGGTGCTTATTGGGATAAGCAGAATAAGACGGCTCAACGTACTTTTGCCAATTCTCCCCATCGGTTTGTGGATAAATGGGATACGCCGATTCTCTGTATACATGGAGAAAAGGACTATCGTATCTTGGCCAATCAAGGCATGGCAGCCTTTAATGCGGCTGTGCTGCGGGGCATTCCGGCAGAGTTGCTGATTTACCCGGATGAAAATCATTGGGTATTGCAACCGCAGAATGGGGTATTGTGGCAACGTACTTTCTTCGAATGGCTGGATAAATGGCTGAAGAAATAAAAGCATAATAACTAAATACATAGCATGGAACAGAAGAATACGCCGGTCGACTATCGGACGGCACAGGAAATTATAGAAAGTTATCATTTGCCGGATTTTGGCAAAGCGACTATTCGGGAAGTTGTGGCGATTGCAACGGAACTGGAACAACGCACCGGTACGGAATTTATCCACATGGAAATGGGGGTTCCCGGATTGAAGCCTGCCGAAGTGGGGGTAAAGGCGGAGATTGCCGCATTGGAACAGGGGGTTGCTTCTATTTATCCGAATATAAACGGACACCCGGAGCTGAAAAAACAGGCATCACGTTTTGTCAAAGCGTTTATCGATGTGGATGTAGCACCGGAAGGGTGTGTGCCCGTAACCGGCTCGATGCAGGGGACGTTTGCTTCGTTTCTGGTGAGTTGCCAATGTACGGAGGGCAAAGATACCATTCTCTTTATCGATCCGGGATTCCCCGTGCAGAAGCAGCAGATAACGGTCATGGGATATCATTACGCTTCGTTTGATGTGTATGAATACCGGGGTGAGAAACTGCGTGGAATCTTGGAAGAGTTCTTGCGTAAAGGCAATATTGCCGCACTGATTTATTCGAATCCGAACAATCCGGCTTGGTTCTGCCTGAGTGAAGAGGAACTTCAGATTGTAGCGGAGGTAGCCCGAAAATATGATGTGATAGTTATTGAAGACTTGGCTTATTTCGCCATGGATTTCCGCAAAGATTTGAGTAAGCCTTTTGAGCCTCCGTTCCAGCCTACAATCGCACGTTATACCGATAATTATATTATGCAGATCTCCGGCTCGAAAGCCTTCAGTTATGCGGGGCAACGTATTGGGGTTACGGTGATTTCAGACAAATTGTATCATCGGGCTTATCCCGGATTGACAAAGCGTTATGGTGGAGGAACCTTCGGGACGGTGTATGTTCATCGTGTTCTCTATGCGCTCTCATCCGGAACCAGCCATTCGGCCCAATATGCTTTGGCGGCTATGTTTAAGGCTGCTGCCGACGGTACTTTCGATTTTGTCTCAGAGATTCGTGAGTATGGCCGGAGAGCCGAGAAGCTGAAAAAGATATTTACCAGCCATGGTTTCCGGATTGTGTACGATCATGACTTGGACAAGCCGATAGCCGATGGATTTTATTTCACGATTACTTATCCGGGAATGACTGGCGGTGAACTGATGAAGGAACTGATGTATTATGGGGTCAGTGCCATTTCACTGAGTACAACCGGAAGCAAACAAGAAGGTCTCCGGGCTTGTACTTCGTTTATCAAAGATAATCAATATGCTTTGTTAGACGAACGCTTGAAACTCTTTGAGGAGAATCATAGGTGAGTAAATGGGATAGTTTAAGTTTAAGCTTTTAAGTTGGTAATCCGTAAGTTTGCCAACTTAAACCCAAATCGGTCATTAGACTTTGGGTAGATTGTCCCCTTATGTCTTGCGGATTGCTTTTCGGCTGGCAGAAGGCGTAGCGGGCTACGTCGAGGCAAGTCGGGAAGCAAGATGCTGGCAGAAGGGGGCAAAATACCCGAAGAGCTTTCTTTCAGAAAAAAAGAACCGTTGAGCGGTCTAATGACCGATTTGGGTTAA
>DWYO01000014.1 GCA_019118725.1 Candidatus Parabacteroides intestinavium
CAACTTAAAAATTAAAAAGAATATGATTACAGACAAAAATAAGGAATTGGCTCAATGGGCTATGGAGTATGCCCTGAAAAACGGATGTCAGGCTTCGAAAGTAAGCCTTTATAGCGGGTCGAGTTGCTCGTTTGAGGTACGCGATATGAAGATAGACCGCCTGCATCAGGCTTCTGAAAACTCCTTGGTGGTACAACTTTATGTGGATGGACGCTTTGGTTCATTCTCAACCAACCGATTGGACAAGAGCGAATTGGAGAAGTTCATCAAAGATAATATCGATGCTACACGCTATTTGGCGGAAGACAAGGCTCGTACCCTCCCGGACGAAAATCGTTATTACAAAGGAGGAAAACCGGATCTGCAACTGATCGATCCTGATTTCGACTCTATCCAGCCGGACGATAAGAAGAACCTGGCATTGAAGACTTGCGATGAAATCATGGGGAAGGATGAACGTATTATCTCGGCCTCGGCTTCGTATGGCGATGAGAAAGACTTCAAATATATGATTGCCAGCAACGGATTTGAAGGGGAAACCTCGGCTTCATCATTCAGCTTGGTGGGGAGTGTCAGCATCAAGGGGGAAGGGGAAGCTCGCCCGGAGTCTTATTGGTACGACTCTTCTCTGTATTATAGCGACTTGATAAAGTCTGGCATCGGAACGAAAGCGTTAGAGCGTGTATTGCGCAAACTGGGAGCTAAAAAAACAAAATCCGGCCGGTATAATATGGTGGTAGACAATATGAATGCGTCACGCCTGTTATCTCCTGTCATGGATGCGATTGATGGTGCTTCCATCCAGCAGAAAAACTCATTTTTGATCGATAAGCTCAATCAAAAGGTGCTGGGCGAAAAATTTACTTTAAAAGATGAACCTCACCTGGTCAAGACCGCCGGAGCCCGTTATTTTGATTATGAAGGGGTGGCTACCCATCCGATGACTATCTTTGATAAGGGCGAACTGAAGACTTACTTTATTGATACTTATCGGGCCAACAAGATGAATATCTCTCCGACTATCTCATCGGCTTCGGTCCTCACTATGGAAATGAGCGACAAGAATCTGGACGCATTGATAGCTGATATGGATAAGGGTATCTTGGTAACCGGGTTCAATGGAGGTAATTGCAATAGCACATCCGGAGATTTCTCCTACGGTGTGGAGGGATTCTTGATTGAAGGTGGAAAGCTGACGCAACCGATATCTGAAATGAATGTTACCGGTAATATGATCAAGCTCTGGAACCAACTGATAGAAGTAGGTAACGATCCGCGTCTCTCGTCCAGCTGGCAAATCCCAAGCCTCTGTTTTGAAGGAATTGACTTTAGCGGATTGTAATTTTAGGGGGACAAGGAGACAAGGCCTTAAAGGCAAAACGGAAGTACCGGGAGGCTGGTTTTAAATGCCCTGCCGACTTGTTTCCTTGTTCCTGTTAATTAGAAAGTATGTCGTTTTCATTCAGATTAGCCCGCCTGGAAGATGCGGAGGGCATTTTGAAGGTGTATGCGCCCTATATCCTCCATACACCCATTACTTTTGAATATGAAGTCCCTACATTAGAGGAATTTACAACACGTATCCGGGATATAACAACCTGTTATCCTTACCTCGTATGCGAATCGGAGGGACATATCGTAGGGTATGCATACGCGCATCGTCATCAAGAGCGTGCCGCTTACCAATGGAATGCCGAGATTTCTATTTATCTTCAGGAGAAATACACGCATTTAGGCTTAGGACGTATGCTATGTGCCGCGCTAATAGACCTTTTAAAACTCCAAGGTATCAGGAATGTATATAGTTGTGTGACGATACCCAACCCTAAAAGCGAACGATTGCATCATGGAATGGGTTTCCAACTGGAAGGGATTTTCCGAAATGCAGGGTATAAATGCGGACGGTGGCATGATGTAGCATGGTTCGAAAAAAGCATTTCCGACTATCCGGACCACCCGTCTCCCTTACTCTCATTCAATCATGTCGATCCTGAAAAGGTCCGGCAAATCATCAAAGCGATAGGTAAATGAAGAAATTGGCTTTTAACCCAAAGTCTAATGACCGATTTGGGTTTAATGGCCTGTCTCAAAAAAATGCAACGTGATGCACTATCAATCAAGAGACATCACGTTGCAACAATACGTTATTTAGAGATGTAAAATTAGTAGGCTCTTGCAAACAAGACACGGCGGGGTGATGGCTTACCGGTTACCATACATTTGCCCGGAGTCATGTCTCCCTCCAAAGGCAAGCAACGAATGGTTGCTTTCGTTTCGTTCTTAATGCGTTCTTCGGTTTCCGGAGTTCCGTCCCAATGAGCCATGATAAAATAGCCCTGTTCGATTTTCTCCTTAAACTCATCATAAGTATCTACCGTGATGGTACGCTCCTCACGATGTTTCAAAGCCTTTTGGAAAATATTCTTCTGAATGTCTTCAAGTAAATTCTGAACATAGGTTTCAATACCGTCACAAGATATCGTTTCCTTCTCCAAGGTATCACGACGCATCACCTCGATGGTATTGTTTTCCAAATCACGTCCGCCCATAGCCAAACGTACCGGAACACCCTTCAACTCATAATTAGCGAACTTCCATCCCGGCTTGCGGTTATCGGCATCATCAAATTTTACCGTTATGCCCAATTTTTTCAAGTTGGTCACGATACCGTCTACCTTCGTCCGGATCTGATTCAGTTGCTCTTCGTTCCGGTAAATTGGGATAATCACCACTTGAATAGGAGCCAAATGAGGCGGAAGCACCAAGCCATTATCATCTGAATGGGACATAATCAATGCGCCAATCAGACGCGTAGATACCCCCCAAGAGGTAGCCCAAGCGTAATCAGTCTTACCCTCTTTATCCACAAATGTAACGTCAAAAGCCTTTCCGAAGTTTTGCCCTAAGAAGTGAGAGGTCCCGGCTTGCAGAGCCTTGCCATCTTGCATCATGGCTTCAATGGTGTATGTATCCAAAGCCCCGGCAAAACGTTCGCTTTCCGACTTTACCCCACGGATAACCGGCATAGCCATATAGTTCTCGGCAAAATCCGCATATACACCTTGCATTTTTTTAGCCTCAGCTTCTGCCTCTTCACGTGTAGCATGAGCCGTATGTCCTTCTTGCCACAAAAATTCAGCAGTACGCAAGAACAGACGGGTACGCATTTCCCAGCGCATCACATTGGCCCATTGATTACACAAAATAGGAAGGTCACGGTACGACTGAATCCAATTACGGTAAGTATTCCAAATAATCGTTTCGGAAGTTGGACGGATAATTAATTCCTCTTCCAGTTTTGCCTCAGGGTCTACAACTACCCCCGTCCCATCATGGTTGGTCTTTAAGCGATAGTGTGTTACTACAGCACATTCTTTTGCGAATCCCTCTACATGTTCGGCCTCTTTGCTCAAGAATGATTTCGGAATCAATAACGGGAAATAAGCATTTACATGACCTGTTTCCTTAAATTTCTCATCCAATATGCGTTGCATCTTTTCCCAAATCGCATAACCGTATGGTTTGATTACCATACACCCACGCACGGCCGAATTCTCCGCCAGATCCGCCTTAATAACCAAATCCTGATACCATTGCGAATAGTTTACGCTTCTTGGGGTAAGTTCTTTTAATTCTTTTGCCATTGTAATCTATTTATCGTTATATTATTATGTTTGTCTGTTTATTCCGGAAAAAGAGCCAACAAGCCGATAAAATTCCAATACCTGGTTCAGCAAGGGTTTAGAGTTATCTTTCCCGATTGGTTTTCTCTTCGACCTGCCTTCTTCTCATTCAACGCGCAAAGGTACAGATTCTCGTTGGAATAATCCTCTTTCTCTTTTAGAATTTCCGAAAAATATATCTTTTCCCATCATCCGAAAGGATAAGTTTTTCCCGACTGATCTCTTCCACCGAAAAACTTCTTTGAGCGGAATCCCAATCCGTCCGTTCCAGAAAATTCCGCTCATCCTCGGTCGACTGAAACAGGTCCAAAGAGAGTATTCCATTCTCATAAGTATGATAACCGTGTACCGCCAGATACTGGTCGGTAGTACGGTCATAAATCTGATATTGGAATAAGGATGTCTGAAAATTATACCACACGGTATCAACGGGGGTAACATTCCCCGCATACTCAATCTCTGCCAATTGCCATTTTCCCTCAAATTCCGTCGTATGAGAATCACACGCGCTCCACAAAAAGATTGCGAGCAATGAGATTAAAAGTCCTATTCTTTTATTCATTTTCACTCAACCTTTTTCATTTTCATACGCAATGCCTCTACGATGGCCGGTACCAAGGAAATAACAATGATAGCTACCAACAATAATTTCAGGTTTTCTTGTACGAAAGGAAGATCTCCAAAGAAATATCCCGCATAACAGAACAATGCCACCCACAATGCGGCCCCGGTCATATTATAAATAAAGAAGTAATAATAATGCATACGCCCCATACCTGCCACAAAGGGAGCAAATGTGCGTACAATCGGCACAAAACGGGCTATGATTATCGTCTTGCCTCCATACTTTTTATAAAATTCGTGTGTCTTATCCAAATAACTCTGCTTGAATATTTTCGAATTCGGATTACTGAACAGCTTCTTTCCAAAGAAATGCCCGATTTCATAATTGCAGGAATCACCGGCTACAGCAGCTATGAAAACGGTCAAAGCCAACCAATGTACATCCAAAGGGACGTCAGGCAATGCCGCTATGGCACCCGCCACAAACAATAAGGAATCGCCCGGGAGGAATGGGGTTACAACCAGTCCCGTCTCACAGAAGATAATCAAGAAAAGAATGGCATACGTCCAGGTATGATAATTGCTCACGATTTCTATTAAATGCTGATCAATATGCAAAATAAAATCAATCAAAAATTGTATCAATTCCATGTCGTTAATAAATTATTAGATAAGACCTTTTGTACTTGGCAAATTATAATGATAAATATCGCGATGAATAGCCATCTTCAAAGAACGCGCCAATGCTTTGAAGATACCCTCTATTTTATGATGTTCGTTTTGTCCCTCGGCTTTGATGTTCAGGTTCATCCGAGCCGAATCACTCAGACTCTTGAAAAAGTGCAGGAACATTTCAGTAGGCACATCCCCTATCCTCTCCCGGTTGAATTCGGCATTCCAAACCAACCAGGGACGTCCACCAAAATCCAGCACAACGCTACATAGACAATCATCCATGGGAAGCGTATAGCCATAACGTTCAATGCCCCGTTTGTCACCCAACGCTTTCAACAAGGCTTCGCCTAACGTTAATGCGGTATCTTCTATCGTGTGGTGCTCATCTACCTCTAAATCACCTTTGACCTGAATAGTCAAATCTATTCCTGCATGCTTGCCTATCTGCTCCAACATGTGGTCAAAAAAGCCTAAACCGGTAGAGATATGGGTATTCCCCGTTCCATCCAAATTCAATTGGACATATACATCAGTTTCTTTCGTTATCCGATGTATCTCGGCCACGCGTTCCCCCGCGAAAAGGAACTCCGAAATCCGGTCCCAATCTGTCGTAACCAGAACAGGTCTTTGAGGCATCTGCGCGAGCAACGCCTCATCAGGCTCATGCAACCAGATGCCCTTAGCCCCTAAATTATAGGCCAGCTCCATGTCCGTAGGCCGGTCTCCGATCACATAGCTGTTTTCCAAATCATATTCTCCGGACATATATTTCCCCAACATGCCTGTGCGAGGCTTCCTGTTAGGAGAATTATCTTCCGGAAAAGAACGGTCAATCAATATGTCATCAAAGGTTATGCCTTCACCTTCCAACGTTTTAAGAATCAGGTTGTGAGCCGGCCAAAAGGTCTCTTCCGGGAAAGAAGGAGTTCCTAATCCGTCCTGATTGGTGACCATAACCCATTCAAAATCCAATTGGCTACGGATAAAATACAGATTCCGTATCACTTTCGGATAAAATTCCAATTTTTCCAGACTATCCAATTGGTAATCTATAGGAGGTTCTATTACCAACGTACCATCTCTGTCTATAAATAACGCTCTCTTCTTCATACTATCACATAGCTTTTAAAGCCGCCAATAAGGCCTCATTTTCCTCTTTTGTTCCGACGGTAATGCGCAAGCACCCTGCACACAACGTTACCTTGTTCCTGTTCCGTACGATAATGCCTTGTTCAACCAAACGTTGATATACTTTATCGGCATCTCCGACATCCACTAAAATGAAATTGGCATCCGTAGGATACATCTTACGTATCAAGG
>DWYO01000015.1 GCA_019118725.1 Candidatus Parabacteroides intestinavium
CCTTTTTCTTTGTAATCTTCGTTGATAATGCTGTATGGGACAATCTCGAAGAAACTCGGGCGGTTAATGGCACGTGCATACGAAAGACGCAGGTTCGCATTCTTATGTACATTGTACTTGGCATGGAAACTCGGAAGTACATCCGTATATTTCTGCTGGCCTTCCGGATCGACATCGCGGGGGAATTTCAGTACATAGCCTTGATCGGTATGCTCGACGCGTACTCCGGCAATCAATTCCCATTTGTCAAATGTATATTTTGCCATGCCGTAGCCGGCTCCTACCTTTTCTGTAGCATCATAGTTCAAGGGATCTCCGATGTTGCCGTACCGGCGGGGTGTGAGCTGTATCTCATCAAAATTATTCCAGTCTTCGCCTAAATACTGCGGATCCCTTGCTCCCGTTGCCGAGTCGAATGTATATTCATTGAAGAAACTGTCACGCTTTTTGTCTCGGTACATACCGCCGACCGAGAAATCGAAAGCGGAACCGTTCATCAGTTTCCATTTATAACTCAGGTCGATGTACCCGGCTTTGTCTCTATCGGAGTTATGTTCCCACCGTCGGGTTGCGGCGCCGGATGTGGATACATGAGACCCTTGAAGGAAAATTTCCGCATTATCCGGAGTCTCGCTGTATGCCTTGGAAAGTACAGCCGACCAGTTCAATTTAAGGACATTATCTTCCAAGAAATAGTGTTCTCCCTTTAATGTCGAGTTGATGATGTATTGGTGGTTGTATTTCATGCGGACTGCCCGTTCTTTATCATCTTGCCCATCACGTACTTCAGCCTCACTCATATCCATATAGCCGTTATACCAAGTCAGCTTATGTTGCGGAGTGATGTGGTAATCTAATTTGGCATGTGCCCCGATACGTGTTTGTTGTGCGGAATAATTGCGATATTCAATGCCATTATGCGATGTACCCGGTTGGTAATAGAGCTGGCTTTCTTTTCCACGGTAAGTATTCAGATAACTGCCCGCCAACATGACGCCCAGTTTGTTGTTGAAGAAGCGGTCACCATAAGAAAGTCCTGCTGTTAAGTCCGGCATTGGGCGCTTCCATTTCATGTGCAGGTTCTCTTGGGTAAAATTATCAGCCGTAACTTGGTAGTCCTCCGGTTTTCCCATGGCCTCGTAAGGGGATTCTTTCGCGATGGCTCCATGATTAAACGACTGGAAATCTCTTCCAAAGTACATGGCATTGTAGCCGGTAGAGATATTTGCCGTGAATTGACGTTCCGTAGGTGCGTCTTTCATAATCAGGTTGACCGCCCCTCCGATACCATCACCCTCCATATTTGCCGTAAGTGATTTGGTAACCTCCAAACGGTCCAGCATCTCAGAAGGGAAAATGTCCAGAGGCACAAATCGGTTTTTGTTATCCGGACTTGGAATCTTGACGCCATTGATTAAGGTATAGTTATAACGTTTGTCCATGCCTCGAAGAATGGCATATTGTCCTTCGCCGCTACTGTTTCGTTCGATAGTTACGCCGGACATACGCTGGATGACATTCGCTACCGTGATATCCGGAGAAAGCTCGATTGCTTTGGCACTCATGACATTGACTACATTCATAGCCTGTTTCTCAATGCCTCGTGCTCCGGCTTCTGTCCGTCCGGGATTATGTGCGATAACGGTAACTTCGTCCAGTAATCGGGTGTCCGCCGGAAGGTTGAAATTAATCAGTTCGGTGGTTGTGGTGGAGACAACCTTTTCCATAGTCTGATAGCTGATATAACTACAAACAATGGTTATTTTATCGGCATTCGGTACATTGTCAATTACGAATGAACCGTCTAATCCTGTCGTTGAGCCAATATTCGGATATTCCTTGATGAAGACGGTGGCTCCAATCAATTCTTCACCGGTTTTTGCATCTTTAACGTAACCCTTATAAGTCGCTGCCCCAATGGGGATAATAGATAAAAGAATGCTTGCTGCTGATAAAACAAAGCGTTTCATTAATTGTGTATTTATTTCGTCTGCAAAAGTACACGGTACTTATAACGCCTTGTTTTCAAAAGTAATTCAATTCCGTTACTGGATAGTTACAAACCCGTTACATCGGCATTCTCTTTGATAAAGGTCAAAATTTCTGTTTCTTGTTCCGGATGAAACCACGTGATTTCCGGATCGCGTTTGAACCAAGTCATCTGCTTGCGGGCATAAACCCGACTGTTTCGTTTGATTTTCTCGATTGCGAAATCCAGGCTCCATTCCCCGTCAAAGTAGTTGAACAATTCTTTATATCCTACCGTATTCAATGAATTTAATTGGCGGAAAGGATAGACGCGGCGTGCCTCTTCTATCAGTCCGTCGGTTATCATCTGGTCTACCCGTCGGTTGATGCGGCCGTATAGTTCCTCTCTTTCCCGTCTGAGTCCGATTTGGAGAATACGGAAAGGACGTTCTTTCCTTTTTTGAGTCCGAAAAGAAGAATAAGGCAATCCGGTCTGTCTGCATATTTCTACGGCATGGATCACCCGTTTGTAGTTTTGCCGGTCTACTTCCTCGTAATGTTTCCGGTCGGCTTGCTTGAGCTCTTCAAGGATAGGAGCAAGTCCTTTCTCGGCATATTCTTTCCAAAGAGCTTCCCGGATATCTGTCCGTACCGTAGGAATGTCGTCAATGCCTTTGGTGACGGCATCGATATACATCATGCTCCCGCCGGTCATGAGCAGGGTCGGATGTGTGGGGAAAAGCCGGTTCAACAGAGAAAGCACATCGGTTTCAAACTGGCTGGCACTGTAATAGTCTTCCAGTCCCAGTGTCCCTACCATATAATGCTTCACCCGCGCTTGCTGCTCTGGTGTCGGTGCTGCGGTTCCGATAGGGAGATCTTTGTAAAGCTGCCGGGAATCGGCAGATAGGATAGGAGAGCCCAATCGTTCGGCAATGCGCAAACACAACTCCGTCTTTCCGACTCCGGTAGGGCCTAATATAATAATTAAGGTATGCTGCATACGTCAGAGGAGTAGCTGGCGGTTAGGAATTGGTAGTTGGAATATGACATTTGAATTGCTTTGGCTTCGTTTTTATCTCGAAAGAAAATTAGCGCCCGACTTCCGGCTTCTAACGTTTAAATTCTAACCGCCAACTCCTAACTGCTAAAATCAATATCTATCATCATCATACGGATTATCCATAATTCCGCCACCCAGGCCTTCAAAGCCATCTTGGTCTAATTCGTCCAGGTTGTATTCGGAATCACCATAGAAATCCGCGTCTAAGTCAGAAGAAGAGGCATTCAGTTTGTTGTCAAATTCATCCAACGGCATGATTTGTACCGGCGCGTCCCCTTTTGATTTCGTGCAAATAGCTTCTTTCAAGTCCTTGTTCGGAATGATT
>DWYO01000154.1 GCA_019118725.1 Candidatus Parabacteroides intestinavium
CTAAAAATACGACATAAGTCATATACAATGAAAAAACAAATTTACCATTTGGGATTATTCCTCCTGCTTGCCGGATGTGCAGAACCGGTATCAGAGATTCCGACAATAAATGTAGAAATTTAATCTTCTCCAGTGCTCGAGGAGGTTTCGGTAGAAAGTTTAGGCGGCGCGGTGGAGATGATTCCTTTGGAAACCTCAGACTCCTGCCTACTTAGCAAAGTAGAGCAATTGATAGACCAAGATTTCCTTTGGATAGTAGCAGATAAACAAATTTATAAGTTCGGGAAAGACGGGAAATTCATCCGAAAGATAGGAAAAGTCGGACAGGGACCGGAAGAGTATGTAGCACCTCAACAAATTTGGGTTGACGAAAAAGGGAAACGCCTGTTTGTCTTGGATTATTTCGGACGTAAGACATTGATTCTCGATTATGAGGGGAACGTGTTGAAATCTTTCGGGCTCCCCCAAGACTATTCACTCAACAAGATTGCCTTTGTTGATAAGGAGTTACTTTACACCTCTATGAATAATAGCGTGAAACCGGATCTGTTCGTATGCAACTTGGAAACGCAGCAAATAGATACACTCAGTTATCGCGAACGGATAATGGGTACAGAAGGCTTTTTAGGCAATACGTACATTTATCCATTGAAAGACAAGACCTATTTGTATCACTATTTCAACGATACGGTCTACACTTACTCCAATAAAAAATTGACTCCCGCATACGTATTCAACCTGAATGGCTATAAATACCAGTTTGAGGAGCTGGAAATAGTTGCTGATTACACACCGAAAAAGCCCATTGACGGGCCTCGGATACAGCTTTCTAATTTCGTGGAATTGGAAAACTTCCTTTTTGTACCTTATACGGTAGCCGTGCCTCGCCGAAAATTGGATGAAGCGGATGCCCGTCTGTTGATTTATGACAAGAGAAACAAAACACTATATGCTGATGCCCAGTTAGTGTGTACCCAAGCCCCGGCCTTAAACTTGAAGAAATCTGATCCGCTCATTCTTTCGACAGACCAAAAATCTTTTTATACCTATAAACAAGCTGAAGATTTGGCCGATGAAAACTTAATTGAAGGTTTAGATCCCGATGATAATCCGGTCTTGGTAAAATATAGTTTCCAATAGCATACTCAAAAAGTTTTATTCTTTTGTTCCATTACCGCTATTAGAGGATGAATAGAACTCATGGATGCAATAGGCCAGCGGATAGCCTCCCTGACTTACAAGCAGACCGAGTATGATCTGTGGATTCTTGTGCCGCCCTTCCTTGGAAAATCCGGTTTTCCGCAATTCATCCTCATAGTCCGCCTCAAAATAAAGAGTGGTCACATCATAGAACAGGATGCCGATATGACCGCCAAGTATCCGTCTTGTATGCAGCACGCTTATATCCTGAACGATTTCATGCTGATTACTGCTGAGCTTGTCCAAATAGCGGTATATCTTTGACAGGCTCACATCTTCATCAAAATGGTTCTTCAGATACTCTACCATGGCCGCTTTGCTCGCGGGATAGGACAAACGGGCCTTTACCAGTTGCCGGAACACGGTGTCCTCTATCCGGTTGAAGCCCACATTGTCAAATATTACCTACCATCAGCATTACGGCACAAGCCCAGTTGCAACAACTGAATATGATAGCTGAGAATACAAGGCGGAATGCGGATGCGGCCAGAAGGATAGAAGAGTCTTTGTCAAGCGTTATCACAACCGGGAGTAGAGGCAAGGCTATCAAGATATTGTAAAATATTTGTATATTTGCCATGCAAAGTTTTTTATCATAAAGTTTCTCGCCGTCCCAGATGTGAATCTCGGGCGGTTTCTTTTTATGTATATAGCAAAAAAGTTATGTTTTTATTTGGTGATTTATAGCGGAAACGCTATCTTTGCATTGTCTTAATAATAAACGGTCTTTCAAATTATGACGTACAATCAGTTATTTGCGGAATTGACCGCAGCAGGTTGTTACGTTCTCAGGCACGGGGCAAACCACGATATTTGGTGCAACCCCAAGACGGGAAACAAGTTTGCTTTGTCAAGGCACGGCAAACAGGAAGTACCTACCGGGATGGAACGTAAGGCAAGAAAGGTTCTTTTGGGGAAGTAATCCCTCAGCCTTTTAGCGCTTCTTGGTTGGAAAATTAGATTTATTGGGACAATGGGGGCGGCATATTGCCGTTCCCCTTTTTAAAAGCAAATGCGATATGAAAGTAACGGTTATCATTGAGAAAGCGAAAGACGGGTATTATTCTTGCTATGTAGAAGATGATTTACCCGGTTTTGGGTTGTCCGGCTTCGGAGAATCAGCAGAGGCGGCAAAGGAAGACATGATGAAGACCTATCAGGAAATGAAGGAGATTCAGGCCGAGGAAGGAAAGGAGGTACCGGAACTGGAATTTACCTACAAATACGACATGCAATCTTTCTTCGATTACTTTTCTTTCTTGAATGTAAGTAAAGTGGCGGAACTGGCAGGTATCAATCCGTCTTTGATGCGCCAATATACATCAGGCGTTGCCAATGCCGGGCAAAAGCAATATGACAAGATACGTGTGGCTATAGGAAAGATTTCTAAAGAACTTTCTGCAGCCACTTTCTGAGGATCGTGTACCGCCGTGAGGCGAGACCGTTTATTAAGACAATGAAGCCCCGAAACGGAAATCTCCGCAACGGGGCTTTTTCGTGATACCATGATATAGCAGGTTGTAGCTAAATTATATTAATGTACTGAAAATAAAATTGTTATAATAGATACAACCTACCACTATTTTTTGTAATCACAGTAGCACCAGCCCGACCCTGCACGGTCTCAGAGCCTACCCTTTGATGTGGATGCAGGGAACAGAAAAAAATATCTCGGCATACAAATGCCATAAGGTATTTTGAAGCGAAACGGAATGTTAAAGGATGTTTGTCAAGCATGGCAAATATACCCCTTTTCATTGATGTTTATAATTTGGAGGACAAACGGAGGACAAAAACGCAAGTTGCGAAATGTTATTATATTAATAATTAAATAGTTATGATTTTAAGTTGTACCCCCGTTGGGAATCGAACCCAAATTTACGGTTTAGGAAACCATCGTTCTATCCGTTGAACTACAAGGGCATTTGTATGGGACGGCAAAATTAAGTTTTTTTCGGTAAATATCAAAATGCTTTTGGAATTTATCCTGCATCAAACAGGCTCTGAAGCACAGCAAGCGATTTAATTTCAGCAAAATCCGGTAAATGCAGATGGTAATATTCAAGGATTTTTTGGATAATCCGGACACGTTCTTGGCGTGAAAAAACATAAAGAGACATATTTTCGTATGACATTTTCAACAAACGAGCAAAAACTTCCGTGTCTTCTTTCCCCAAAAAATGAGGATGTGCCGGTTGATCGACAGTAAATACACTATTCAACATATCGAAATAATATCCAGCACGTCTGTTTTCAATGTTAGGGAATATTCCCAAATAGCGCAAGAGACGAAGCAAGAACACCAAATGAAAATTAGCGACACCTTTGTCTGCACATTCCAGCACCTGAATCGAATCATAAAGAAAACAAAACAGACGCGGATCCGGCTCAGTTTCTTTCACAACCCGAAAAAGAAATTCGGAAAGGAAAAGTGCCAATACGTTTTTAATGGGATCACACAAAATTTCCTGCAAAGGCAAGCATACCCGTGCCTCTTTAATACGATGAATTTCCCGCTTATTCAAATGCTCCACTTCCAAATCAAGCACGGAAAGCGGAATAAATAAAGATTTAACCAAAGGAGACTTCTTGCTCCGCCGGCGAGACACCATGTAGGAAGCCCGGCCAAAAGCCTCGGTATACATATATATTATAGCAGAAGTATCTTTATAAGGTATCGAATGTAAAACAATTCCGCGCGTTGTGCAAAACATAACCAATCGTTTACTAATGGATAAC
>DWYO01000155.1 GCA_019118725.1 Candidatus Parabacteroides intestinavium
AACAATTTGTAGGATATCGGAAAAAATTAATTTAAGTCTCACAAGAGACTTATAAACTAAAAAACATACAAATATGCCCGTTAATTATGATTTTTATAAGAACCCGAAGTTAGCCGATAAAGAAGAGAAGGCTTATCTTCATGCCCGGATAGTACCGAAAGGAACGGTTTCGAGCGATGAATTGGCCGAGGAGATTCATGACCGGAGCACGCTCTCTACCGCAGATATTACGGCTACGCTGGTGGCTTTGGCGGATATTACGGCCGAAAAAATGAAGGATGGCCAGCGCGTATATATTAAAGGTATCGGATATTTGCAGATGACGTTACAATGCCCCCCGGTTGAGTCGGAAAGCGAGATACGGGCAGGGTCGGTCCGCTTCAAGTCGGTCGCGTTCCGGCCGGATGCCCAATTGAAAGAACGGTTAGCCACCACCCACTTTGTACGCCAGGCGGACAAGTCGCATTCCAAAAATTATTCCCTGGAAGAAATAGATCGCCTCGTAATGCGTCATTTCCAGCAAAACGGGACGTTGACGCGAAACCAGTTCGAAGTGCTTTGCGGACTGACCTACTCTACGGCTGTACGCCATCTGAAACGCCTCCGCGAAGAGGGAAAAATTATCAACATTGCCTCTCCAAAGCATCCGCTTTACCAAAAAGGGACGGGGTTCAACGAACAATAAGGGAAGGGTATGACGCGAAGGATTTTTCTACGGGCTTTCGGCACCTGGATGCTGCTCTTCCTCCTCACCTCATGCGGAAGCCGGAGAACGGAGCGGCTTGTTTTGCCGGACGACTTCAAAGGACCGCGCGAATTAGGGCGTCTTTATGGAGTCAAGATTACACCGGACGACAATATTTTCCTGTATAATGAAGGGGCACGCTGGCTGGGGGTCCCGCACCGGACAGGCGGCATGACAAAACGGGGTGTGGATTGTTCGGGATTTGTCCAAATCGTCTATCGAAACATCTACCATAAGAAACTGGAACGCAACTCGGCGGATATGCTGAAAAAGAATTGCAAACGAATCCGGAGAGGACAGCTAAAAGAGGGCGACCTGGTGTTCTTTTACACCGGACAGGGACGGAAACGCCAGCCCAATCATGTAGGGATCTACCTGAAAAACGGGCGTTTCATCCATACCAGCACCTCACGGGGCGTCATGGTAAGCAGCTTGAATGAACCTTATTACCTGCGCACTTGGCTATGCGGCGGAAGGATCAGGTAATAAATTAATGCCGATATTGCATGTTTTTCTCCTTTTTCTCGTACCTTTGCACGAAAGAAAATGAATAAATAAACATACAGAAATATGTTGACACTTAAAATGATTGCAGAACAGACTGACAAAGTTATTGCCGGTCTGGAAAAGAAGCACTTCAACAATGCGAAAGAGACTATCGCGCAAGTGCTGGAATTGAACAACAAAAGACGTAGTACACAAGGTTTATTAGATAACAATCTGGCAGAGGTGAACCGGATTTCCAAATCAATCGGCGGATTGATGAAAGAGGGAAAGAAAGACGAAGCCGAAGCCGCCAAGAAACAGGTTTCTGAAATCAAGGAAAAGAACAAAGTGCTGCAGGCCGAAATGGATCAGGCCGCCGAAGATTTGCAGAATTTGCTTTATACCATTCCGAACGTGCCTTATGATGAGGTACCTGAAGGTGCCGGTGCAGAAGACAACCTGGTGGTAAAGATGGGCGGCATGGAGACCGAACTTCCCCAAAACGCACTTCCGCACTGGGAGTTGGCCAAGAAGTATAACCTGATAGATTTCGATCTGGGAGTAAAGATTACCGGCGCCGGTTTTCCGGTATATACCGGACAAGGCGCACGCCTGCAACGTGCATTGATCAACTTCTTTCTGGATGAAGCCCGTAATGCCGGATACATGGAGGTGATGCCCCCGACGGTGGTCAACGCGGCTTCAGGCTACGGAACAGGTCAGCTGCCCGACAAAGAAGGACAGATGTACCATTGTAATTTAGATGACCTCTATTTGATTCCGACCGCTGAGGTTCCGGTCACCAATATCTACCGTGATGTCATTCTGGACGAAAAACAATTGCCTATCAAGAATTGCGCTTACACACAATGTTTCCGTCGCGAGGCCGGTTCTTATGGAAAAGATGTACGCGGGCTGAACCGCTTGCATGAATTCTCGAAAGTGGAACTAGTGCGCATCGACAAACCGGAACATTCTAAGCAATCTCATCAAGAAATGCTGGATCATGTAGAGGGATTACTTCAGAAACTGGAATTGCCCTACCGGATCTTGCGCCTGTGCGGAGGCGACATGAGCTTTACCGCGGCTATCTGCTACGACTTTGAAGTCTATTCAGAAGCCCAGAAGCGCTGGTTGGAAGTCAGCTCGGTTTCCAATTTCGACACATATCAGGCAAACCGTCTGAAATGCCGTTACCGGGATGCCGAGAAAAAGATCCAGTTATGCCACACGCTGAACGGAAGCGCATTGGCATTACCGCGTATCGTAGCAGCCCTGTTGGAGAACAATCAGACTCCGGAAGGAATCCGCATTCCGAAAGCATTGGTTCCTTACACAGGATTTGACATGATTAAATAAATCCGGCAAAAGTCTCATGCAACATTATAATTTTGACGAGATAGTAGACCGTTGGAAGACGAGTTGCGTCAAGTATGACGGAATTGCCGAAGCCTATCCAGGGAAAGAGGGACTGACCCCGCTCTGGGTGGCGGATATGGATTTCAAAACACCGGACTTCATCATAGATGCCTTGAAAGCGCGTTGCGAACATCCGATATTCGGCTATACCTTTGGGGATGACGCTTATTATAACAGCATCATATCATGGCTGGTTTACAAATATAATTGGAATATCCGGCAAGAATGGCTGAGTTATATTCCGGGTATCGTAAAAGGTATCGGTTTTGCCATACAATGTTTTACCCAGCCCGGAGATAAAGTGATCATCCAGCCACCGGTATACCATCCATTCCACCGAGTTCCGACAAGCATGAAACGTGAGGTGGTCTACAATCCGCTCAAGCTGGTGAATGGTCTCTATGAAATGGATTTCGAGCAATTGGAATCCATCATCGATGAGAAATGCAAATTGCTTATTCTCTCGAACCCGCATAATCCAGGAGGAATCGTATGGCCGAAAGACACCTTGGTGCGGTTAGCCCAGACTTGCGCCAAGCACCATGTACTGGTTATTTCGGACGAAATCCATGCGGAACTGACCTATCCGCCTTATCGCCATCATCCGTTTGCCACGGTATCAGACGAGGCCGCCAACAATAGCGTCACGTTCATGGCTCCGAGCAAGACATTCAATATTGCCGGAATCGTAAGCTCGTATGCTATCGTCCCGAACGAAAAAATCCGGGAACAGTTTTATGGCTATCTGGAAGCCGGGGAGTTCAATGCCGGGACCATCTTTGCCTATACGGCTACTACGGCGGCTTACACCTACGGAGCGGAATGGTTGCAGCAGATGCGTGCATACGTCATTGAGAACGTGAACTTCGTCAATGAGTTCCTGCAACAGCATATCCCGCAAATCAAGGTGTATATGCCTCAAGCCTCCTTCCTCGTATGGCTGGATTGCCGGGAATTGGGACTGTCCCAACCGGAACTGGTCAGTCTGTTTGAAGACAAGGCAAAGCTGGCTTTGAATGATGGAAGCATGTTCGGTCCGGGTGGCGAAGGTTTCATGCGCCTGAACGTGGGTTGCCCACATTCTATATTGGAATCGGCTATGGACGCATTGGAGAAAGCAATCAAAGGCAAGGATTTATAAAGTCGGTCATAGTCTATAAATAAGATTTTAATTTTTACTTTTTAATTTTTAATTGAATAACATGAAAATTTCAGCGAACAAATACGTTGCGGTTATTTATGACCTGAACGTTGGAGAAGGAGAAGAACGTGAATTGATGGAAAAGGCAACTCGCGAAGTTCCTTTGAAGTTTATTTATGGCATGGGAATGATGATCCCTGCATTTGAAGAGGCTTTGATGGGATTGGAAGAGGGCGAGAAGTTCGATTTCAGCATTACCCCCGAAAACGCTTATGGCGAATATAACGAAGAGCATGTATTGGATTTGCCGAAAAGCATCTTCGAAGTAGACGGAAAATTCGATTCAGAAATGGTACAGGAAGGAAATACCATTCCGATGATGGATGCCAGCGGACAACGCATCAACGGCTCTGTGCTGGAAGTCAAGGATGACGTAGTGGTAATGGACTTCAACCATCCGTTGGCCGGTGAGACTCTGCACTTCAAAGGTGAAGTAATCGATGTACACGAACCGACAGCAGAAGAAATTGCAGCCCTGACGGCTCCGGCCGGAGGATGTGGTTGCGGATGCGATAGTTGTGGAAGCGGTTGCGGAGACCACGGGCACGGAGATAGTTGCGGTTGTGGAGGATGCCACTAATGAACACATTCGGAAATCTATTTCGGCTGACCTCATTTGGTGAGTCGCATGGTCCGGGCATCGGTGGAGTCATTGACGGATGCCCATCGAATATCGAATTGGATTTCGAGGCCATCCAACGTGAATTGAACCGCCGGAAGCCGGGCCAGTCGCGTATCACCACCTCACGCAAGGAGGAGGATGAAGTGCAGTTCCTTTCCGGCATTTATGAACGGAAAACGACCGGTACTCCAATTGGATTTATCGTGTGGAACAAGAATCAGCATTCGTCCGACTATGACAATATTGCCCCGGTCTACCGGCCTTCACACGCGGATTATACCTATCAAATGAAATATGGAATCCGTGATCCGAGAGGAGGAGGCCGTTCATCCGCCCGCGAGACCATTTCGCGTTGTGTGGCCGGAGCGATTGCCAAACAAATCCTTTCCCGTGAAGGCATTAACATCAAGGCATACACATCGCAGGTAGGCAATATCAAACTGGAAGGATCATATAAAGATTATGATCTTAGCCGCATCGAAGAAAATGCCGTACGTTGTCCGGATCCGGTAAAAGCCGCCGAAATGGAAGAACTTATCTTCCGCATAAAGGGAGAGGGTGACACTATCGGAGGAGTGATTACCGGGGTAATTACCGGGGTTCCGGTAGGATTGGGTGAACCTGTATTTGGGAAACTCCATGCGGCCTTAGGTTCGGCTATGCTCTCCATCAATGCCGTAAAAGGATTCGAGTATGGAGACGGTTTCGATTCGGCCCTCTATCAAGGCTCTGGACGGAATGACATTTTCTATAACGACAACGGGCATATCAATGTCCGTACCAATCATTCGGGAGGCATCCAAGGAGGCATCTCCAACGGGCAGGACATCTATTTCCGGGTAGCGTTCAAGCCAGTTGCTACCCTTCTCATGGAACAGGAAACGGTAGACAAAACCGGTAACAAAACCATTCTGAAGGCACGCGGACGTCATGACCCTTGTGTCTTGCCACGTGCAGTCCCTATTGTTGAAGCCATGGCTGCAATGACGATATTGGACTATCTGCTGATGCAGAGAGCCTATTCATTACCTATATGACAATAGTTCGTTAAAAATTAGCCAAGCCTAAGCGGCTCTGGCAGTAAATAAAATGAGTTCTTTGAAAAGTCTGTCAATTAACTGCGTGTCCGGTTCAATCCCAGACACGCAAATAAATCGTTCAAGCATG
>DWYO01000156.1 GCA_019118725.1 Candidatus Parabacteroides intestinavium
CTGAACCGGCTAACACCGATTCTATTGTTTAATTTTAATTTCTCGGTAAAAATTTACCGAAGTATTGTATATGAAATACAACAGACTTAATCAAAAAAACACTTAATTTAATTCAGATGAATTTAGCACAAGCCCAACCGACAAACGATCGTATTGTCTGGTTGGATGTAATCCGAGCATTTGCCATTCTGATGGTGATTGGCGTACATTGTATTGACCCTTTCTACATCTCACCTGCGATGAAAGGGATTCCTGAGTACACACAATGGGCCGCTATCTACGGCTCTTTCTTCCGGCCCTCCGTACCCTTGTTTACCATGATGACCGGACTATTGTTGCTTCCGGTACGCCAACCTATGGGAGCATTCTACAAGAAGCGTATCTTCCGCATTCTCTTTCCGGTATTAATCTGGTCATTCCTCTATAATATGTTTCCGTGGTTTACCGGGGTATTGGGATTACCGAAAGAAATTATCGGAGATTTCTTCTGCTACACGCAAGGAAGTGAATCACAAGCCTTGGGTGATTCGTTGAAAGATGTCGCCATGATACCGTTTCAGTTCAGTTTCAAAGAGAATCACATGTGGTATATGTATCTGTTGTTAGGGCTTTACCTGTACATGCCCTTCTTCTCTGCTTGGATAGAAAAGGCAACCAACAAAGAAAAGCAGGTGTTTTTAGGCATCTGGTTTGTCTCACTATTCCTGCCCTATTTGCAAGCATACATAGCTCCGCTTTTCGGAGTCAATTATCTCTTTGGCGAAGCCACGTGGAATGCTTACGGACTATTCTATTATTTTGCCGGATTCAATGGTTATCTGATTTTAGGCCACTACATGAAACAAGGGAATACCTGGAGTCTGCCTAAAACGATTCTTATCAGTGTACTTCTGTTTGGCATTGGCTATTACGTTACGTTCAACGGATTCTCGGCGGCAGCAGCCAATCCGGCCTCTACCGAAACAGATATGGAGCTGTTCTTCACCTTCTGCAGTCCTAATGTTGCTATCATGACTATTGCCGTATTCCTCCTTTTGCAAAAGGTTCGGATCAGCAATCAAACCGTCATACGCTTGTTGGCAAACATGACGAAATGCGGATTTGGCATTTATATTGTCCACTATTTCATTGTCGGCCCATTCTTCCTGCTGATTGGCCCATCGTCCTTGCCCATTCCGTTGCAAGTACCGCTCATGGCCATCTGCATCTTTGCCGTCGCTTGGGCTTTTACGGCTCTTATGTATAAAATTTTCGGCAAGAAAACAGTCTATATTATGGGGTAAACGGATATTCTCCTGAAAACAACGGTCATTTAGGAGCTATCAACTCCCCTAACATATTCAAAGCTGCCTCGGCAGACAATTCTATATTCCCAATGCGATCTGAAGAAAAATGAAAGCATTGGGAATTTACTTTGTCTTTATAAGCAGCAGCTATCCAAACCGTACCAACCGGTTTTCCCGGCACAGCACCTCCCGGCCCGGCAATACCGGATGTCGCTACGGCACAATCACAATTCAATACCCGCATCGCACCTCGTGCCATCTGCTCCACCACGGGCTGACTAACAGCTCCGTATGTGATCAAATCGTCCGCTGAAACACCCAAAACCCGATGCTTTACCTCGTTACAATAAGAAACGATCCCCCCCTTGAAATAGGCAGAGCTCCCGGCACAAGAAGTAATCCGATTCGCGATTCTTCCCCCCGTACAACTTTCGGCCGTACCCATAGTCAAATGCTGTTTCAGCAGAATCGCGGCCAGTTCCTCTATCTTATTCATAGCTGCACTCTTGAGAAAGGAGCCGCATCCATCGGACAAAACTCCTTGTCCATATATTTATAATAGCCCGTTATAGCTACCATAGCCGCATTATCGGTCGTAAACGAGAACTTCGGGATATGTACTTTCCAGCCAAACCGTTTCGCATGATCCAAAAAAGCATCCCGTAATCCGGAATTGGCAGAAACACCTCCGGCCACCGCCACCTCTTTAATACCTAAATCCTTAGCTGCTTTACGAAGTTTATTCATTAAGATATCAATCACCGTAGCCTGAAGCGAAGCGCAAAGATCTTTCTTATTCTTTTCAATGAAATCCGGATCCTTAGCCAATTCATCACGCAAAGTATAAAGAAATGACGTCTTCAATCCGCTAAAACTATAATCATATCCTGCTATGTGAGGTTTGCTGAATGCAAAAGCTTTCGGATTCCCTTCATTAGCCAGGCGATTGACAACCGGTCCTCCGGGATAGCCCAATCCCATGACCTTCGCACATTTATCAAACGCCTCACCGGCAGCATCATCAATGGTCTGTCCGATGACCTCCATATCGTTATAAGCATTCACTTTAATAATCTGAGAATTTCCTCCTGAAACCAGCAAACACAAGAAAGGGAAAGAAGGGGCATGGTCATCTTCCGGTGATTCCTTAATAAAATGAGCTAATACATGCGCTTGCAAATGGTTCACTTCAATCATAGGAATAGAAAGAGCCGCCGCTAATCCCTTAGCAAATGAAGTCCCTACCAAAAGCGACCCCATCAGTCCCGGGCCGCGCGTAAAAGCTATCGCGTCCAGCTCCGACTTATCTATACCGGCACGCTTGATGGCCTCTGAAACCACAGGAATAATATTTTGTTGATGTGCGCGCGATGCCAATTCCGGAACCACACCACCGTATGCCTCATGCACCGCCTGGCTCGCTATGACATTAGAAAGCATCACGCCATCTCTGATAACCGAAGAAGAGGTATCATCACAAGATGATTCGATACCCAAAATTGTTACACTCATATTTTCTTATAATTTTCCTGCAAAGTAACAAAATCTATCCCGATATTCATTTAAGTTTACAAGTTTTTTAGTGGATGGGCCAATAGAAACCGCTTCTTAAAAAGACCCATCTATCGAATAAGCAGAATAATGTTAAGAATTACCGAGATAGCCAGGCCAACAAGCCCTATCACCAATTTCTTATCCATTCCTTGCTGTTGCGCCCGAATCTCCGTCAAGCCATCTTGCATTTTCTGCAACACAGCCATTATGCCGTTATGATGACTTTCTACCCCTTGCTTGATTTCCTGAGTAACAGATTTTTCTAAGGCTTCAACCTGTTTCTTAAGTTCACCTAAATCCGACTCGACACCGGCAATAGAACGCTGCACCACTTCCATCTGCTGATGCACATTTGAAGGAATCTTATTCAAATCATCCGAAGTCGAATGGAAATCGGCTGTCAGCTTTGCCAATCTTTCCATTTGACTTTCAATAGAGGCTTGGATTACCGAGTTGACCTGCGACAAGGAATCTTGAGTAACCTGCGTCAAAGATGTACCAGACTTCTTGCATGTACCCTCAAAAGAGGTCAAAATAGCAGTGGCAGCGCCATCCAGTTCGGACAATTTTCCATTCACACGAGCAAGAATCTCATCCGTCTTTTCGCTGAACTCCCTGTTCAATGCCACCTGATTCTCATTAATAGCCTGAAATACACCACTCAATTCCTCTCTGACAGAGGTCATCTCGCGGACTAAATGCTGAAGTTGTTCCCGTGCGCCATCATACGCATTGACAGTATTAAGTACTTGTTGACGAGCCGAATCGATATTCTTCAGATTTTGCTCAAGATTTGAAAGCGATTTCAAAATATCATTTGTTTCCATAATTTCTATCCTTAACTTTATTAGTTATACCTATTATATTTTTACGTTTCGCACGTGCTCAAAGAGCCGAATACATTGTTACAAAATTCTCTATCCATTGCTGATGGTCCAATAATTCCACCTGCATTTCAAGATTCTCCAAATGTTTCAAATCTTCAGCGGAAACCAGGTTACGCCCCTCCGCATTAAGGAGCCGCCGAAACTCATTCATACCATCGTAAAAGCGCCCCCTGTCTTCCATCTCCTGCTTAAAAGTCTGATACCCCTCTATGAAACTCCGGTCTATTTCATCCATCATATTTTTATTGTTTCCCATTTTGAGAGCCAATAAGCAAAAAGCATTCAACAGGCATAACGCCCCATTGACATTCGTCTCACTTCGCCGAATCAATCTGACCGCACCATGCAGATGCTTAATGTTATCCTTGGGAGAACCGGACATGCCAATAACATCATTATCAACAACCCGCATATATTTATATACGATTTCAAAAGTAGAAATCTTTCCGCGTTGCGTATCGTCCAACAAAGAAAAATCCTCGCCATTATCCGTCTTATAACCTTCCCGTGCAAACTTCGAATTGAAATAATAGTAGATCTCATCTTTCAGATCCTCATTGATCACTTTCCAGTCTTTGCTATCATCAACCCCCACCAGGCAGAAATTGCGCATGTCATCGATGGCACGTTTTCTCTTCTGAGCGACTTTATCGTAAATGAACTCCGTAAGATACCCCAGGCACTTATGAATCTCATTATCTCCTTTTTTCATTCTTGCCTTTTCCACCTCTGCTTCAGCCCGTTCTTCCGAGTAATACCGCATAAGGAACTCTTTGAGACGCTCATAATAGGAGCCTTCCTTTTTCTTTTTAACAAGAATGCGGAAAGTTTGCTTTCCATAATCCTGCGTAAAATCATCAATCAGTCCAATCACACACATCCGGTAAATAGCTTTCGCTATATCGGCATAAGATTCTTCCTCATAAGAAATGATACAGACCACCTCCGTATCCAACGGAGAGTTTAAGACAACCTCCATAAAACCTTCCGTACGGATACACTCCGAAGGCTTTTCTTTTTTATCATTACCTATAAAATAATCCATCTCCTTTTGACTCAGGAGATAGTTCATTTTCATTTTTTCCTCATACTCCCCTTTGAAATTCGTATCAAAAAAGAACATGACCGTATGATAATCCGTCCCCTGGTACTCTATGCCCTCCTTAGGAACACGTATATCATGAAGCCGCAAATACTCGTCCAAGTCTTTATGGTATTGCCAGCCCCTCA
>DWYO01000157.1 GCA_019118725.1 Candidatus Parabacteroides intestinavium
TTAAAATGCTCTGGAAAATTAGTTCTGTTTGACGATGTGGAACATGTTTTGAACACATTACAAACAACACTTTCCATTTCGTATGTCAAAGAGGGAGATCAAATTCTAATCAAATAGCAAAAATTAAAAACTAACAATCATGTTTAATATCATTAGAAACGAACAATGAGAAAAATGAAGTTTAAAAGAAAGATCCATGTAGCATGTATGGCAGGCATGTTATTAACCACGAGCTTGCCGACATGGGCCGATTCGTATGCTCAATCTACAAGGCTGTCATTGGCATTGTCCAATGTCAAAATTAGTGATGTACTTTTATCTGTAGAAAAAGAGAGTGAGTACGTATTTTTTTATGCTGATGCCATTCGTGATAAACTTAAACAGAATGTAAGCGTTAATGTTAAAGCAAAAACAATTCATGAAATCTTGGATCAGGTATTAGCCGGTACAGGTCTTACCTATACCTTAGATGATAGGCAAATTGTCATAACGCAAACAGACAAGGCAGAAAACGGTGGAGCACAGACTATCAAGAAAATAACAATTAACGGTACAGTTCGTGACCCTCAACAAGAACCTTTAATTGGAGTAAATGTTCGTGTAAAAGGTACGACTACCGGAACGGTTACAGATATAAACGGTAATTACTTTTTAGATGTTCCTGGCCAAAATGCAATATTGGAATTCAGTTATATCGGTTTCAAGACTCAAGAAGTACGTGTAGGCAGCCAAATCAATATCAATGTAAACATGGAAGAGGAATCAAATAACCTAGAAGAAGTAGTCGTAGTCGGTTATGGTTCCCAAAAGAAAGTATCTGTCGTTGGTTCTATTACAGCTGTAGAGCCTGCACAATTGCAACAGGGAACGACTCGTGCTGTATCAAATAATTTAGCCGGACAGTTAGCCGGTGTAATAGCCGTACAAAGGAGTGGTGAGCCCGGTGCAGATGGATCAGACTTTTGGATTCGCGGTATCTCCTCATTCCAAGATGCAGGTCGCAATCCCTTAGTTTTAGTTGATGGTATCGAACGTACATTAGACGACCTGTCAGCCGCAGAAATTGAATCTTTCTCCGTGTTAAAAGATGCAGCGGCTAGTGCTGTTTACGGTGTACGTGGAGCCAATGGTGTCATTATTGTAAAAACCAAAAGAGGCCAACTGGGGAAACCACAGGTAAATGTTCATTTCGAAGAAGGCTTTACACAACCTGTAAAATTACCTGATTATATCGGCTCCGCAGATTATCTTTCTTTATTAGACGAAGTATATATGGACGCCGGCAATCCCAATCCAATTTATGGAGAGGAACTAATCAATAAATACCGTACCGGAGTTGATCCTGAACTCTACCCTAATGTAAACTGGTTAGATGCTATTTCTAAAGATATGGCATCCAACACACGTGGAGATGTTACCATCACTGGTGGTAGTGACATTTTGCGTTATGCGTTAGTTGCATCCTATTACGGTGAACGTGGTATTCTTGAAAGAGATAATAGCCAAAGTTGGGATTCCAGTACCCGATTAAACAAATACAATGTTCGTTCAAATGTTGATATTAACGTAACGAAAACAACAACCGTCAGTGTTAGTATTGGTGGCTATTTACAAGAAGAAAATGGTGTAGTTCATGATAATCCAGGAGATGTATGGAACTATGCTTTCGACACACCGCCTTTTGTACATCCCATTCAATATTCCGATAATCGCAACGTCCGCGTACAACAAAGACAAAATCCATGGGCTGAGGTTACACAACATGGCTATAAAACCAAATCAAAAAGTAAAGTTGAATCCTTGTTCTCGGTTGAACAAGATTTGAAATTCATCACAGAAGGATTAAAGATCAAAGGATTGTTCTCTTTTGACCGTTATTCAGAATCATGGGTAAAACGTAGCCGAACCCCGACTTATTATAATCCGGCATCCGGTAGAGATCCGCAAACCGGTGAATTGATATTGGCTGTAGGTACAGACGGACAAGAGTTCTTAGGTACAGAAGCAAAAGGCGAATGGGGAAACAAGGCTACCTATTTCGAAGCCAATTTAACGTATGACCGTACGTTTGGGAAACATGCAGTAAATGGTATGTTCTTATACAACCAGCGCGACTATAATGACGGTTCTGTCGTTCCATTCCGCCGTATGGGTATTGCAGGCCGTGCTTCTTATACGTATGACAATAAATACATTGCAGAATTCAACTTCGGCTACAACGGTTCGGAAAATTTTGCCAAAGGGAATCGTTTTGGTTTCTTCCCCTCTGTAGCTATCGGTTATTTAATGTCAGAAGAACAATTTATGGAATCAATTAAAGATACTTTTTCTAAAGTAAAATTCCGTGCATCATGGGGGTTGACAGGTAATGACCAGCTAAACGGACGCCGCTTCGCTTATATTCCAACAATCGATGAAAGCGGCTCTTATAAATGGGGAGTAAATAATGATTTTAACCGCTCTTCTCGCTTTGAGGGTGAATTCGGTGTAAATAACTTGACTTGGGAAACTGTAGAAAAACTAAATGTCGGTATGGAACTTGGTTTATGGAACAGCCTGGACTTCCAGATTGACTGGTTCAAAGAACAACGTCGTGATATATTCATGCAACGTAACAACATTCCTTCTGCCGCAGGCTTCCGAAAAACACCTTGGGCTAATTTCGGTAAAGTAGATAATGGAGGCGTGGATATATCATTGAATTATAACAAACAATTTAATAAAGATTTGCATGTCGGCCTGCGTGGAACATTTACTTTTGCCCGGAATAAAATTATCGAAATGGATGAGGCTATGGGAGTCATCGGCACAAATCGCCAACGCACAGGGCATCGTGTAGACGAATTGTTCGGATTAGTAGCTGAAGGATTATTTACGAATGATGATTTCATTACAAACGAACAAGGTGCATTGGTTTTGAAAGACGGCATCCCGTCACATACGTTCAGTACTGTACGCCCCGGAGATATTCGATACAAAGATGTGGATGGAGACGGTGCAATCACGACTAAAGACGAAGTTCCGTTAGGTGGAACCGTTAACCCTGAAATCGTTTACGGTTTCGGTGCTACAGCCCGTTACAAAAATGTTGATTTCAATATTTTCTTCCAAGGAAATGGACGCACTTACCGATTTATCGGCGGCGTGGCCAGCAACTTCCTCCCGGGTAGCTCACAAGGAGCAATGGGTAATATCTTCAGTAACTACAATGACCGTTGGACCGAAGAAAACCCGTCTCAAGATGTGTTTTACCCTCGTTTAAGCTGGGGTGTTAATGCCAACAATAGCCAAGAATCTACGTGGTGGTATCGGAACATGAGCATGTTACGTGTGAAAGATATCGAAATCGGTTATTCTTTCCCGAAACAATGGGTATCAAAGATTGGATTAGCAAATTTGCGTTTGTATGCCAAAGGTTCCAACTTGTTTACATTCTCACAATTCGATTTGTGGGATCCGGAATTGGATACAAACAATGGTGCGAAATACCCGATCATGAAATCATTCTCAGTAGGCTTTGACGTAAACTTCTAATAAACGCGTATAAAATGAAAAAGATGAACTTATTAAAATATATATTAGTATGCAGCGGTGTAGCTGCGTTTTCCGGATGTGCAGATTACTTGGATAATGCTCCGGATGATACTTTGACCATGGAAATGGTCTTTAATGATAAAACCCGTACGGAAGATTGGCTTTCTGGTATTTACAATAAGATCCCAGATCCCTACACTGGTTTATTAAAAGATTATGGTTATGATTCAATGGGTGACGACTTGGATCCATCACAACGCTATTATCAATGGTGGGGAAACTCTTTGAATTTTATTATCGGACAATGGTTTACAGATTCAGACTGGAAAGGTAATCTGTGGAACGAATGCCCACAACGCATCCGATCGGCATATTTGTTAATCGATAACATTCATACTATCCCCGGACAAGGTGTATTGGAAGATGATATTGAGCGCATGAAAAACGAATCTCGTTTTTTAATCGCTTATTACTATTGGTTAATGTTAGAAGCCTACGGAAGCGTACCTTATTTCAGCAAAGCGGTGGATCCTTCTGACCCGGATTTAATGATTGGCCAAATGCCGTTTGATGATATGGTGAATCTGTTGGATAGTTCATTAGTTGATCTTTCCCAGAAACTTCCGGCTTCTTGGTTAAATGAATCGACACAATATTACGGCCGTGCTACTTCCATCATGTGTTTGGCTGTCCGGGCACGTATGTTGCTATTTGCAGCCAGTCCGTTAGTGAATGGCAATCCCTGGTATCAAGGATTCAAAAACTCTGACGGAAGAGATCGTTTCAGTCAAACGTACGACCCCAACAAATGGAAGCGTGCTGCCGATGCGTGTAAAGAGTTGATTGACGCAGCGCATGCCGCCGGACATGATTTGGTACGCGAATACAATGCCGATGGTTCTATCGACCCATTCATGTCTTGCTATAATGTAAACTTTTTGCGTGGCGACTTGAATCCGGAAGCACTGTTCGTCCGTCCGGATTGCAACTTT
Source organism: Candidatus Parabacteroides intestinavium (assembly GCA_019118725.1). GTDB lineage: Bacteria > Bacteroidota > Bacteroidia > Bacteroidales > Tannerellaceae > Parabacteroides > Parabacteroides intestinavium. The sequence continues at coordinate 4,527 of DWYO01000157.1, forward strand.
AGTGAGTACGAAGGTCTTTCTACTCCGCGTGGAGCTTCGGGTAATGGAGGTTTAGGTGTATATCAGACATTGGTAGATGCCTTTTCCATGCAGGATGGAAGCCTTCCAATTACAGGTTATAAAGGCAGCTACGGTTCGCCTATCATCAACCCGGAATCAGGATATACTGAAAAAGGGTTCTCCACACAAAAGGATATCCGCAAAACGAAATATAACTTATACCGCGAATGCCCGGGAGCTACGGTTGATTCTGTCGGAGCCGATGGATGTACCTATAATCAAGTTGCCGCAGCAGGCACATATAATATGTATGTCGGTCGCGAGCCACGTTTCTATTTGACTGTGATGTGGAACCGGCAATGGTATCATCAGGCAGACAGAGAAACGTTATTCTTATCCGGTGAAATCGATGGTGGGCCTTCGCATGACGCACCGCAGAATGGTTACCTGAATCGTAAACGTGTATCTTTAGAGCAAAATAACCGCGATGGTATCCATCCATATCGCCCGGGAATCTTGTATCGTTTAGGTGAAGCCTATCTGAACTATGCAGAAGCTTTAAACGAATGCGATCCCGGTAATCCAGATATCTTAAAATACTTGAATTTAATTCGCGAACGTGCCGGTGTACCCCAATATGGAAACGGTACAGATAGCAATGGATTCCAGATGATACAACTGAACGGCCAGGATGAGGTACGCAATGCCATTCACCATGAACGCCGCGTGGAACTATGCTGTGAAGCCGGCTTGCGTTACTTCGACTTGCGCCGCTGGAAAGAAGCGGAAGAGGTATTAAATCAACCCATGTTCGGCATGAACTTCTCGGGTACAGAGTTGTCTGACGATCCGAACAATCCAAACGCTTTCTACAAACGTACACAATATATCCAACGTGTTTACAAACGTCAGTATTATTGGTATCCCATCCATCAACCAGAAATCGATAAGGATCCAACATTAGTACAAGCTCCTTTTTGGGATAAATAATAGCCTTACATAGTAAACTTAACCTTGTTAGAAAATCTCACTCGGACGTATGACACAACTTCATACGAACGGGTGAGATTGTTTCTTTACT
>DWYO01000158.1 GCA_019118725.1 Candidatus Parabacteroides intestinavium
AACGCCCATTTTCATGCCTGTTGGAACGCAAGGCGCGGTAAAAGCAGTACATATGCCCGAATTACGCGATGATATTCAGGCCCAAATCATTTTGGGAAACACCTATCATCTGTATTTACGCCCGGGATTAGAAATATTAGAGCAGGCCGGAGGCTTACACAAGTTCAACGGTTGGGACCGCCCTATTTTGACCGATAGCGGAGGTTTTCAGGTCTTTTCCTTGTCCGACAATCGCAAATTGCATGAAGAGGGAGCTGAATTCAGGTCACACATTGACGGCTCAAAGCACCTCTTCACACCGGAAAAAGTGATGGATATCGAACGTACTATCGGAGCGGATATCATTATGGCATTCGATGAATGTTGCCCCGGAGACGCAGATTACGAATATGCCAAAAAATCATTAGGATTAACCGAACGTTGGCTGGACCGATGCTTTAAACGCTTCAATGAGACTGAGCCAAAATATGGTTATCGACAAAGTCTGTTCCCAATTGTTCAGGGATGTGTCTATCCGGATCTCCGGATTCATGCAGCCGAGAACGTTGCGGCAAAAGAGGCTGACGGGAATGCTATCGGAGGCCTTGCGGTAGGTGAACCAACCGAAAAGATGTATGAGATGATTGAAATCGTCAACGGAATCCTTCCGAAAGATAAGCCACGCTATCTGATGGGAGTCGGGACTCCTATCAATATCCTGGAAGCTATCGAGCGGGGGGTGGATATGTTTGATTGCATCATGCCGACACGTAACGGACGCAATGGACAGCTCTTTACGGCATACGGCACAATGAATATGCGCAATAAAAAATGGGAATCAGACTTCTCTCCCATTGATCCGGACGGTGCCTCATTCGTAGACCGTATTTACACGAAAGCCTACCTTCACCATCTGATCAAGGTGAATGAGATTCTTGGCCTTCAGATCGCATCCATACATAATCTGGCATTTTATTTGTGGTTGGTAAAAGAAGCCCGCAAACATATCATTGCCGGAGATTTCTCTACCTGGAAGAATACCATGGTGAGACAATTGAACAACCGACTATAACACGAATATGAAAGATTTCAAGCTGAAACGCATAGATTGGTATATCATCAAGCAATTCTTGGGGACCTACGTGTTCGCCATTCTTCTGATTATCTCCATCTCGGTGGTTTTCGATATCAACGAGAAGATTGACAAGTTTCTGCGTCCTGAAGTTCCCCTTTCGGCTATTATATTCGATTATTACCTGAACTTCATCCCCTACTTCGCCAATCTGTTCAGTCCGTTGTTCACGTTTATCGCCGTAATCTTTTTCACCTCCAAGCTGGCAGATCATTCTGAAATTATCGCCATGCTCTCCAGTGGAATGAGTTTCCGCCGGCTGATGCTTCCGTACAGTATCTCTGCCGGAATCATTGCTCTGCTTACTTTCGTACTCAGTGCATTCATCATTCCACCGGCCAACAAAATCCGTATTGATTTCCAAAACAAATACATTAAGAACAAGGCTGTAGAATACGCACGGAATGTCCAGCTGGAAGTAGAGCCGGGGGTCATTGCTTACTTTGACCGTTATGACAATCGTTCGAACATGGGCTACCGGTTTTCATTAGAGCACTTCGATGGCAAACGGCTCATATCGCGTCTGACTGCAAATTCCATCAAGTATGATACGCTCTATCATTGGCAGATCATCGACTATACCATCCGCGATTTCGACGGAATGCGTGAATACATCACGCAAGGATCGCGCAAGGATACGACACTGACCATCATCCCATCCGATTTTCTGATTGCCAACAACGATTGCGAAAAGATGACCACGCCCGAATTACACGCCTACATTAAGCGACAAGAGAAGCGCGGGATCGGCAATATTCAGACATTCGAGATTGAATACCATAAACGATTTGCTTCGATCATGACCTCGTTCATCCTGACAGCTATCGGAGTATCACTCTCATCGCGTAAGGTAAAAGGAGGTATGGGACTAAACATCGGTATCGGTATCGGATTGAGCTTCTCTTATATCCTATTTATGACCGTTACCGCCACATTCGCCATCAGTGGCTATGTAAGCCCGATGGTTGCAGCTTGGATACCAAATATCCTTTATACGTTCATTGCCATCTATCTCTACCGTAAAGCTCCAAGGTAAATAATCCCAAATCGGTCATTAGACCGCTCAACGGTTCTTTTTTTCTGAAAGAAAGCTCTTCGGGCATTTTGCCTCCCTTCTGCCAGCATCTTGCTTCCCGGCTTGCCTTGACGTAGCCCGCTACGCCTTCTGCAAGCCGAAAAGCAATCCGCAAGACATAAGGGGGCAATCTACCCAAAGTCTAATGACCGATTTGGGATAATAGAGAAAAAAGAATACACAAAAATGACGGTGTGTCATAATGGAATATTAGCACGCAAATAACACAGATTAAACAGATTTCCACAGATTTATTCAGCTGTACATCAATCACTATAATCCGTGATCACCTGTTGTATCTATATCTGTGTGCAATTTTATATTTTGACACACCGTCATCTTGTATTTTTAGGGAATCCTCCCGCGAATTCCCTACTTACTCATACCGCCAACGATATCCAGCAACTCATTAGTAATAGCCTGCTGACGTGTCTTGTTGTATTGCAGCGTCAGGTCCTGAATCAAATCGTTAGCATTATCGTTTGCGGTCTGCATAGCCATCATACGCGCAGCATGTTCGGCGGTAGTCGTATCCAGCAAAGCCGTATATATCTGCAAGTTCAGCATCTTCGGGAACAACAACTGTTGCAATTGTTCCACAGAAGGTTCCAAGATATAATCCACCGCATATCCCGATGTAGTCCCCGGTTCCTGCACCTCTGCCAACGAGAGGGGCAGGTAGGTGGGATGCATCAAGATCTGCTGCACCATATTTTTATAATGGTGATATAATAAATCAACCTTGTCTACCTCGCCCGCCACGAACAGTTCCTGCAAGCGGGTGGACAATTTGGAAGCTTCCGCATAAGAAAGGTGATCGGCCAATCCGACAAACTCGGCATTATAAACATACCCTGCATTTTCCAATTCCTTGGCAATCTTCTTTCCTACCGGATAAAACTGCATTTTTACGTTTTGCTTTTCATAACTATGAATCACCTCTTCTAAGGCTTTCCATACATTTGCATTGAAGCTACCGCACAGCCCCGTATTGGAGGAACAAACCACAATGGCAACATTTTTCACCTCACGGCTCACCGTATAAGGTGAATCCATTTCCGCTTCAGCCGAAAGCAAACTATGCAAGATACCCGATAATTGAGCCGAATAAGCCAAAGTCCGTTCGGTAGCCGCCTGCGTATGATGTAATTTGGCAGACGAAACCATCTTCATAGCCGCGGTAATCTTCTGCGTACTCTTGATCGAAGCGATTCTATTTTTAATTTCCTTCAATGATGCCATATCAACCTACTCCTTATTTAAACGATGCCGCGATTTTCTCTGCCGTTTCTTTCAGGATAAGGCAAACATCATCATTGATCACACCGCCCTTCAAGACATCCAGCACATCACGCTGATGGCTTGTAGCCAATGATTCCAGGAAGAGCTTCTCAAACTCATGCACTTTATCCAATGGTACATCCTTCAGCAAGCCATTGGTTCCGCAATAAAGAATGGCAATCTGCTTCTCTACCGGCATCGGACTGTATTGCGGTTGTATCAAGAGCCGAGTATTCTTCTGTCCTTTATCAATGGTGAATGCCGTAACCGGATCCATTTCACCGCCGAACTTAGCGAACGATTCCAACTCACGATACTGAGCCTGGTCAATCTTCAACGTACCAGCCACCTTCTTCATCGCTTTCAGCTGTGCGTTACCTCCCACACGAGATACCGAGATACCGACATTGATAGCCGGACGATTACCCTGGTTAAACAAATCCGTTTCCAAGAAAATCTGCCCATCGGTAATAGAAATTACGTTTGTCGGGATATATGCAGACACATCACCCGCTTGCGTTTCGATGATAGGCAAGGCCGTCAATGAACCACCGCCTTTCACTCTTCCTTTCATGCTCTCCGGCAGGTCGTTCATCTGCTCGGCAACCTCCTGCTGCTTAATGATCTTGGCCGCACGCTCCAACAGACGAGAGTGCAGGTAGAAGATATCCCCCGGATAAGCCTCACGCCCGGAAGGACGACGAAGCACCAGCGACACCTCGCGATAAGCAACCGCTTGTTTGGACAAGTCATCATAAACCACCAACGCATGGCGGCCGCTATCCCGGAAATACTCACCGATAGCCGCACCGGCAAAAGGTGCGAAATACTGCATGGCTGCAGGATCAGATGCCGTAGCGCTGACCACTATCGTATAATCCATCGCCCCCTTCTCCTGCAAGGTATTCACCAAGGCTGCAACCGTAGAGCCCTTCTGACCGATAGCCACATAAATACAATAAACCGGGTCGCCCGCCTCATAAGCCGAACGCTGATTGATAATCGTATCGATCGCAATAGCGGTCTTACCCGTCTGGCGGTCTCCGATAATCAACTCACGTTGTCCGCGACCGATAGGAATCATCGCATCAATCGCTTTGATACCGGTCTGCAACGGTTCGTTCACAGGCTGACGATAGATAACCCCCGGTGCTTTGCGCTCCAAAGGCATTTCGCACGTCTCACCGGTGATTTCCCCTTTTCCGTCCAGCGGATTGCCTAACGGGTCGATAACACGCCCAATCATATTCTCACTCACATTGATGGAAGCAATACGTCCGGTACGCTTTACAGTATCCCCCTCCTTGATCAAGTCGGTCGGACCCAGCAACACCGCCCCAACATTATCTTCCTCCAAGTTCATGACTATGGCCTCTATACCATTATCAAAACGAAGCAACTCGTTCGCTTCGGCATTGTCAAGGCCATAGATTCGAACTACACCATCGCTCACCTGCAAGACTGTTCCGACCTCTTCCAATTTAATGCCGGTATTGATATCTTCCAGTTCCTTGCGAAGGATAGCCGAGACTTCACTAATTTTTATCTGATCTGTCATATAATATCTCTGCTTTATTTATTTTCGAGCAACCGTTCGCGGATATCCCTCAATTGGGACGCATAACTTGCATCCAACCGATAATTTCCCATCTGCAAACGGAAGCCTCCGATTAGTTCAGGCTTCACCTCGCCCGTAAATTCTATCGTATCACCCGTTTCCTGCGTCAAACGATCGATCAGATGCCGTTGGGTCGCCTCATTGACAGGTACGGCACTACTAAACACGACACGAGTGATTTTCTTTTCACGCCGATATAAATGAATATAAATATAGGTAATAAAAAGCAAGCAGTTCTCCCGTTTATGACGTAAGATCAACCCGACAAAACGCCGGTATAGATCAGAGACATTCACACCTGCCGCATCAACCAGCAATTTCTCCTTATTCTTTATAGAGACTATCGGGTTGCACAAGGCAACCTTCAAGTCCGGCGTAAGCAGGAAACTTTGTTTAAGCATCTTCATGTCTTCATATACACGCTCCTCTTCACCTTTGTCTTTTGCCAACGTGAACAAAGCCTGTGCATATCGAGATGAAATAGTTCCTAAATCCATAACTTACGATTTTAATGACATTTCATCAAGCAACTTATTGATGATGACCTCCTGACTATTATCCCGGCTGATCTTCTCCTGCATCACCTTTTCGGCGATAGCGATAGACAAGTCGGTAATCTCAGCACGCACCTCCCGGATCGCCCTTTCTTTTTCTTCACGAATCCGGCGGGTAGCCTCCTCTATCTGGAGATGAGCTTCAGCTACAGCCTTCTGGCGCGCTTCATCAATAATATGTTCTTTTTCGGACATCGCTTCCTTCAAGATAAGACTTTGCTTCTCTTTCGCTTCGGCTAAGATTCTCTCACCTTCCTTCTGAATGTTGGCCAACTGCTCGTTTGCCTTACGTGCCGTTTCCAACGAGTTCTCAATATACGCCTTCCGTTCCTCTATTGCCTTGACAATTACCGGAAAGCCATATTTAGACAAGATGACAAGAACGATACCGAATGAGAGAATCATCCAAAACAGAAGCCCTGAATCCGGTGTTAGTAATGACATAATCTATGCTTTTGATTATTGGAATAATCCTAAGAAACATACAACGATAGCAAACAAAGCCACACCTTCTACCAACGCACTCATGATCAACATAGAAGTACGGATATCCCCTGCGGCCGACGGCTGACGTCCAATCGCTTCTACGGCACCTTTACCAATCAAACCGATACCAATGCCGGCTCCGATAGCGGCTAATCCAGCTCCCATTGTTGCACCTAATTTTGCTAAGCCCATTGAGGCTGCTTGTAATAATACTGCTGATAACATACGTCTTAATTTTTTAGTTTATAACCTTTTTTATTTCGTAACTATAATTGCTTCTATTTAAAGCTTAAACAAACGAAAAGAAGTCTGTCTTTTCGCGATTTATTCCCTTACTTTTGCCAAACCGATATAGCTGGCCGACAAAAGCGTGAAAATGTATGCTTGCAAGCAAGCAACAAACAACTCCAAGCAGTTCATAAAAATACAGAACGCGATGGATACGAGCGTCATTCCCATATTTACCCAGATGCCCATCGACACGGTGATGAAAATCAAACAGGTCAATGCCAAGATGATAGTGTGTCCGGCCATGATATTGGCAAACAAACGAATCATCAGAGCGAACGGTTTGGTAAATATCCCGAAGAATTCTACAAAAGGCATAATGGGTATCGGCAATTTCAGGAAGATCGGCGTATTAGGCCAGAATATATCTTTCCAATAAGCCTTCGTTCCGAACAGATTGACGGCCAGGAAGGTACAAACAGCCAGCACCATAGTGACGGCGATGTTTCCCGTCACGTTCGCCCCTCCCGGGAAAATAGGAATAATACCCAGCAAGTTATTAATAAGGATGAAGAAGAATACGGTCAGCAAATAGGAAGAAAAGGGTTTATAATCCCGTTCTCCGATGCTTTTCCGGATGACATCCTCTTCAATATAATTGACAACCGCCTCCATCATGCCCACAAAGCCGCCGGGGGCCTCGCCGGGATGCTTTTTATACCAATGTGCGGTCTTCAATATACTTATTAATAAGAGGCAACAAGCCAATAACAATCCGCATACGTTTTTCGTAATGGAAATGTCTATCGGACGGACAACCTCGCCTGAAGCCAGCGTTTCAACCACTTTCCCGGCATATTCACCCTCTTGCGCCAATGAAAAGTTCTCATACGTTGCTCCTTTGTGCAATCGGGCGGATGAGAAACAATGCCATCCGCTTTCCTCGCCTTTCACGATAATCGGCAACGGAATAGCGATCTCATGCTCATTCCAATCTGTAATATGCCAAGTATATGCATCTTGGATATGCGAGAATACTATTTCCTGCACATTAATGGTCTCTTCTGCTTTTGCTTGAAATCCCGCCAACAAAAGGCAGATCACCGCGATCCATTTCCAACAGTTATACCTTGCTCTGTCCATTTTTTTCTTCTTTTAGACGTTTCAGTCGTTTCTTCTCGTACAAGTAATTCGTATAGGTCTCTATTACCAAGTGGATGAAGTAGAACAACATCAGAGTGAAGCCGAATGCTTTCATCCTTTCGCCCACCCACGAGGCATACATCCATAAGAATACACAAGCCAAAACGAACCGACACATACGCACTACCATAAATACGGTAATAGACATGTCTCTTTTATGGCGCTTCACGCTATCCAAGCAATGCACCATCGCCAGATCTACCAGACAATAGAACAAAGGAATGGATGGGAACCACCGGAAGTAATGGTCCGGCCATATCGTATAGAGAAGTCCGCCTAAGCTGATCCCTACCGTTACATTAATGAATGTGATCCATCCGAAGAGTCTTAATTTCAATTTACTACTCATTTTATTCGAAATTTTATTCCACGCAAACAGAAAGCTCGTCATTCTCCACCTTGACAAAGCCTCCCTTTACGGGTTGTTCCTGTTCCTTGCCTTCTGCACGATACCGGATAACCCCTTCCCGCAAAGCCGTTATCAAAGGCGCATGATGTGGAAGCACATCAAACGAACCGGCCATTCCGGGAAAAGTTACTGCTTCCGATTCTCCTTCAAACAAGACTCCTTCCGGAGTTATGATCTTCAGTTTCATATCGTGGCTCCTTATTGAACTTGTTGCGCTAACCGCTTACCCTTTTCTATTACGTCTTCAATCGTTCCGACATTCAGGAAAGCCTGCTCCGGAATGTCATCGGTCTCTCCATCCATAATCATGTTGAAGCCCCGGATCGTATCCTCGATGGATACCGTAACACCCGGTACGCCCGTAAACTGCTCGGCCACCGTAAAGGGTTGAGACAAGAAACGCTGTACACGACGTGCGCGGTTTACCGTGCGCCGGTCTTCATCCGACAATTCCTCCATACCCAAGATAGAGATGATATCTTGTAACTCCTTGTTACGCTCCAGGATCTGCTTAACACGCTGGGCGCACTGATAATGCTCCTCACCTACCACCAACGGATCCAGAATACGCGAAGTAGACTCCAACGGGTCTACGGCCGGATAAATACCCAGCGAAGCGATCTTACGATCCAGCACGGTAGTTGCATCCAGGTGGGTAAAGGTCGTAGCCGGAGCCGGGTCGGTCAAGTCATCCGCCGGCACATATACCGCCTGCACAGAAGTGATAGAACCCTTCTTCGTAGAGGCGATACGCTCCTGCATGGCACCCATTTCCGTAGCCAACGTAGGTTGATATCCTACCGCTGAAGGCATTCGTCCCAACAACGCAGACACCTCCGAACCGGCCTGCGTGAAACGGAAAATGTTATCAATAAAGAACAAGATGTCTTTCGCCTCGCCCTCTTTCGCCAAATCCCGGAAAGACTCGGCAATGGTCAGTCCCGACAAGGCCACCGAAGCACGTGCTCCGGGAGGTTCGTTCATCTGTCCAAACACCAGGGTTACCTGCGACTTCTCTACCTCTTTATAGTCTACCTTCGACAAATCCCAGTTTCCGGCCTCCATGCTCTTCTTGAATTCATCCCCATAATGGATGACTCCGGATTCTATCATCTCGCGCAACAGGTCGTTTCCTTCACGCGTACGCTCACCTACGCCCGCAAATACGGAATAACCGTGATTCTTTTTCGCGATATTGTTGATCAACTCTTGAATCAGCACGGTTTTTCCCACACCGGCTCCGCCAAACAGACCAATCTTTCCCCCTTTCAAATAGGGCTCCAGCAGGTCGATTACCTTAATACCGGTATAAAGCACTTCCTTACTCGTGGTCAGCTCGTCAAACTTCGGCGGTTCGCGATGGATTGGGAAAGCCCCCTTGCGGTCCAAATCCGCCATACCATCAATGGCACTACCGGTTACATTCAACAAACGTCCCTTCACCTGGTCGCCCACCGGCATTGTAATCGGAGACCCCAATGCGATGACTTCCATCCCTCTTCGCAGACCGTCCGTCGAGTCCATAGCGACGGTCCGGACGGTATTCTCACCAATGTGTTGCTGAACCTCAACAATTAATTTCTTACCATTCAAACGAGTTATCTCCATAGCATCGTGAATACGAGGGAGTGTGATGCGTTCATCCGACGGACTATCGAAATGAACATCCACGACCGGACCGATAACTTGTAAGATATAACCTTTAATTTCTCCCATTCTGTTATACTTAAAATTTTTTCGAATGCAATATTACAAAAGATTCCGCCTGTTTTTTTCGGGCAAACCATATTTTTATCTTTTTGCATTATATTAAGTCTACATTTTCTAT
>DWYO01000159.1 GCA_019118725.1 Candidatus Parabacteroides intestinavium
ATTGTTCTTTTCATTTAACGTCAGATGTATTAATACCTCGGCCGGAAACTGCCGAATTGGTAATGCGGGTAGTTTCGGATTATAAGGACCAAAAGAATATTCGGTTTTTGGATATTGGTACAGGAAGCGGTTGTATTGCGGTTTGTTTAGCAAAAAAGTTGCCAGGAGCTAATGTCTCAGCATTGGATGTTTCAGAATCTGCCTTACAAGTGGCCCGGAGTAATGCGGAGAGAAATCAGGTGGACATTCATTTTATTTGTCGTGATATTTTGGATACAATGGTTTCAGGCGCATTATCTATCTATGATTGTATAATAAGTAATCCCCCGTATATTACAGAAAAAGAAAAGGCTTCAATGGAACATAATGTTTTGGATTATGAACCTACTATTGCTTTGTTTGTGCCTGATGATGATCCCTTGCGATTTTATCGGAGAATCGCTCAGTTGGCCAAACAGCATTTCCCTCAAAAAGGACATTTGTATTTTGAGATTAATGAGAAATATGGGGCCGAAGTGTGCCACTTATTAGAGCGGGAAGCTTATAAAGATGTAGAGTTGATACAAGATTCGTACGGTAAAGATAGAATTGTAAAAGCAAGCTATGAAAAAAGAAATGACTAAAGAAGAGGCGTTACATAAATTAGCGGCATATTGTTCTTCAGCCGAGCGTTGTACGCAGGATATTGAAAAGAAATTGCAGATGATGGATTTATCACAAGAGGATATTAATCAGGTCTTACTTCGTTTGCAGCAAGAAAAATTCGTGGATGATCGACGTTATGCTTACGCTTTTGTGAGCGATAAATTCCGTTTTAATCAGTGGGGGCGTATAAAAATTGCTTATGAGTTGAAAAAAAAGGCGATTCCTTCTGCCTATATTAATGAAGCTCTTGCTTCGATAGACGAGGAGGCGTATAATCGTCTGCTAATAACTTTGTTGAGAGGAAAACAAAAGGGCTTGAAAGCAAAGGATAATCGGGACCGTTATCTGAAGTTGTTTCGTTTTGCTGCGGGACGGGGATTCACTCCCGTAGAAATAGCGCGTTGCCTTAAAGCATTAGGAAATGATGAAGACTTATATTCGGACGATTTGGAATGATTTGCTGGCTCTGTTCTTCCCTAATGTGTGCCATCTTTGTGGAACCCCGTTAGTAAAGGGGGAAGAGCAGATCTGCATGCATTGTTTATGTCGTCTACATTATGGAGAAGACGAAGATCCTGAGCAGGCTGCCTCCATCTTTGTAGGTAAATCAGAAATTCGCGAATCGGGAAGTTTTTTTCGTTATGAGAAAAACGGGCGTGTCCAAGAACTGATTCATGAATTGAAATATTACGATAATAAAGAGCTGGCCTATTGGTTAGGAAGATGGGCGTTTGTGCATTTGAAAGAACAGAAAAGCTCTTTGTGCGATGTGGATGTTTTACTGCCGGTCCCATTGCATAAAAGCAGATTACGAGAGCGGGGATATAACCAATCTGAATGGATAGCCAAAGGCATTAGTTCTGTCTTGTCGGTTCCCATAGACACCACATCTGTGGTACGCCGGGTAAAGACGCAGACCCAGACTCGTCAGGCTGTTTATGAGCGTTGGGGGAATATGGAGTCTGTTTTTGAATTGCGTGATTCCTCCGGGTTGGAAAACAAACGAGTGCTGTTGGTCGATGATGTATTGACCACAGGATCTACTCTTAATTCTTGCGCTAATGTATTGAGTGAGATTCCGGGCATTTATCTGTCCGCATTTACTTTAGCTAAGGTTTGATAAAAAATATGTTTTTGAGCAGGTCTTGAAAATAAAAGATAAATATGCCTCGATTTGTCCGTGAGTTTCCTTATTTTTGCAAGACCAAATAAATTGATAGAGGATTGTATGAAAACATTGGAACGATTAGTAGCAGAGAAGTTATTAAAGATTAAGGCTGTAAAGCTACAGCCGGCGAATCCCTTTACATGGGCTTCGGGTTGGAAATCTCCTATTTACAATGACAACCGTAAGACGCTTTCTTATCCGGCCGTGCGTACGTTTATCAAGTTGGAATTGGCTCGTATGGTGAGCGAAAAGTATGAAAACGCTGATGCGATTGCCGGTGTAGCTACAGGAGCTATCGCTCAAGGAGCATTGGTGGCTGACTTGTTGGGCCTGCCGTTTGTTTATATCCGTTCTACTCCTAAAGATCATGGATTGGAAAATCTGATTGAAGGAGAATTGAAACCCGGTTCGAAGGTTGTGATTATCGAAGATTTGGTATCTACCGGTGGAAGCAGCTTGAAGGCTGTGCAGGCGGTGCGTAATTTCGGTTGTGACGTTATCGGTATGGTCGCTATCTTTACGTATGGATTCCCTGTTGCCGTTGAAGCTTTCAAAGAGGCTAAAGTGACATTGAATACTTTAAGCAATTATGATGCCGTTCTGGAGGAAGCCGTACGTACAGACTACATTGATGAATCAGAAATAGAAGTTCTTCAGGAATGGAGAAAAGATCCGTCGGCGTGGAACCCAAATAAGTAATTGAAAACAAGAAAATAAATGGCAGATTTTGTAAGCGAGGTCAAAGCGATCCCGCAGAATGATGATCGTATCTTTGCTATGTTGTCCGATCTTTCTAATTTGGAACGTATCAAAGACCGCATTCCTCAAGATCAGATAAAGGAACTTGAGTGTGATAAAGATTCATGTAGCTTTTCGGTTTCGCCCGTTGGCAGGATAACTTTCAAGATTGTAGACAGAGAACCGAATAAGACGATAAAATTTGAAGCGGTCAATGCCATGCTTCCTTTATTTCTGTGGATCCAGTTGAAACAGGTGGCTGAAATGGATACCCGAATGCGTTTGACGGCACGTGCCGAGTTGAATCCTTTTATCAAACCGATGGTGTCCAAACCTTTGCAAGAAGCTGTAGATCGGATTTCGGAGGCTTTGGCTTCTCTACCATATTGATAAGATTTTTAAGAGCCTATTTAGATTTTTACCAGTATAGAATCTAAGTAGGCTTTTATTCAAAGATAATTTGTTAAAGCTTGTTTTTGTAGCTTCTTGGGGAACCTATTGAGTGTTTCACGGCATGAAACTTTTGTTTCATCGGACGAAACTTTTGTTTCATGCCGTGAAACTTTATCAAAGGTCCGGAAAAATGCAGGAATGTTGCTGGGTAAAAAGAAACAGGCGGAATATTTTATGGAATAAGTAATCATGGCTCAGAAACTTTGGGAAAAGAATATACAGGTCGACCATGAAGTCGATGTCTTTACGGTGGGTAAAGATCGTGAGATGGATCTTTATCTGGCCAAATATGATGTGCTGGGGTCGATGGCACATATTACGATGCTGGAAAGCATAGGTCTGTTACAACTCTCAGAATTGCATGTTTTGCTGGAAGAGCTGAGAAATATCTATGCTGTAGCTGAACGAGGAGAATTTGTTATCGAAGAAGGAATTGAGGATGTCCATTCGCAGGTCGAATTGATGTTGACCCGAAAGCTGGGGGATATCGGGAAAAAAATTCATAGCGGGCGTTCGCGCAATGATCAGGTGTTACTGGATTTAAAACTTTTTACGCGTGATGAGATTCAGATCCTGGTGACGTTGGTAAAAGATTTATTTGAGGTCCTGCAGATTCAGAGCGAGCGGCATAAGGCTGTGTTGATGCCGGGTTATACGCATTTACAGATAGCGATGCCCTCTTCTTTCGGACTCTGGTTTGGAGCCTACGCAGAGAGCTTGGTGGACGACTTGCAGCTCCTTCAGGCCGCTTATCGGGTGTGTAACCGCAATCCGTTGGGGTCGGCGGCCGGTTATGGTTCATCATTCCCGTTGAACAGGCAAATGACGACAGATCTGTTAGGCTTTGATTCCTTGAATTATAATGTGGTATATGCCCAGATGGGGCGTGGCAAGATGGAACGTACCGTAGCTTTTGCCTTGGCGGGTATTGCCGGAACTTTGTCGAAACTGGCATTTGACGCGTGTTTGTTTAATAGTCAGAATTTTGGCTTTATCAAGCTCCCGGCACAATTCACAACCGGTTCAAGCATTATGCCGCATAAGAAAAATCCGGATGTATTTGAGCTGACACGTGCCAAATGCAATAAAATTCAGGGATTGCCGAATCAGATTACCTTGATATGCAATAATCTGCCTTCGGGCTATTTCCGTGATTTGCAGATTATCAAGGAAGTTTTTCTTCCGGCATTTGATGAGTTGAAAGATTGTTTGCGGATGGTGACACACATGATGCGTGAGATTCAGGTGAACGAACATATATTGGACGATGATAAATACACTTTGTTGTTCAGCGTAGAAGAGGTTAACCGTCTGGTTCTTGCCGGAGTGCCTTTCAGGGATGCTTACAAGCAGGTGGGGCTTGCCATTGAGGCCGGAAACTTTGTGGCAAATAAAGAAATCCATCATACGCACGAAGGAAGTATCGGTAATCTGTGCAACCCGCAAATTGCTGCATTGATGCAGAAAACAATCGAAGGCTTCAACTTTGACCGGGTGAATGAAGCGGAGAGAAAATTATTGAATCGGTAAGGCTATGAACAGGATATTTTATCTACTGATGGCTTTCCTCGTGTTGTCTTGTACGAAAACCGAACAGGATCCATTTCCGTACGCGCGGGTCAATTTGGAACTGGATTTGACCTTTGAGGATAAGGGGTTGAACGGGGTTATGGCTTTTAAAACGTATATTTTAGGACAAACTTCTGGATTGAGCGCTACAGAATTTACGGGGGTAGGAGGTGTGCTGGTCTACCATGATGTTTATGGATATAGTGCGTATGACTTGGCATGTCCTTATGAAGGAAGTCCGAATGTCCGGGTTGAGATGGACGAAGATGCCATCAATGCGGTATGTCCGAAGTGTGGATCGGCTTTTAATGTTTTTGAAGCTTCCGGAGCTGTAGTCAATGGCCCTGCTACGCAAGGACTGAAAAAGTATAGCCTCCATCAGAACGGGAATAAAATTTATGTGATCAATTAAATTTTTCCGGGAAAAAGTTTTGTAGTATAAAAAAATTGCCTACTTTTGCACTCGCAATCGGGAATAAAAAACTTAAAACCGGGTGCAAAAGGCAATGCGGAAGTAGCTCAGTTGGTAGAGCATAACCTTGCCAAGGTTAGGGTCGCGGGTTCGAGTCCCGTCTTCCGCTCATCGCTTAAGCGAAGGGATGCTCGAATGGTGGAATCGGTAGACACGAAGGACTTAAAATCCTTTGGCTATTGCAGCTGTGCGGGTTCAAGTCCCGCTTCGAGTACAAAATGTTTTTTTTAACTGCGGAAGTAGCTCAGTTGGTAGAGCATAACCTTGCCAAGGTTAGGGTCGCGGGTTCGAGTCCCGTCTTCCGCTCGCTTCCAAATAAAGCCTCGTGATTCTTAGGGATCTCGGGGCTTTTACTTTATACGACCGTTTAAAGCCATCAGGCTAACGATCCATTCACTCCCAATTTAAGGGTATTGAACACAATAGTTCGTGTGAGGCATCACATACGTACGTATCGATCTTCACGAACGCTCCCGCAAGCCGATACATACGTACGTGAAGGTCGACACATACTATTGTGTTCACAAGGGCACATAACAGTGTATTTGGGACTCTACTGCAGTGGAGGGAAAATTTCACTGCAGTGGAACTAAAAATGGACTTTAGTCCGGATTACATCTCCTTCTCCTTAATCAAGCCGCAACGATAAGCGTAGAGCAATTTCTCAAGATCCTTGATCTGGCTCTGCAACTCAGCGCCCTTATCCGTATCCTTGACCATCTGGCGATGCGAGCTCAACTCGACGACGATGGTTGTCGACTTGATATCCAATCCCTCCTCAATCGCCTTGGTTGTCGACTCGAATGGCTCATGCTGGACCAGCTGGAAGCCGCGAGAATGGTAAACAAGCGTATAACCGGCAATTCCTGTCTCAAGATGATATGGCCTGGAGAAACCACCATCAATCACCAGCATCTTACCGCCCGCCTTAATCGGATTCTCGCCCTTATTGGAGCGCACGGGCACATGGCCATTGACAATATGACGATGCTCTCCGACCACCTGGAACTCGTCCAAAATCATGTCGCAGACCGACTCCTGATCACGTAACGTATAATAGGCGCCCTTTTCCTCCTTGTGTGTCTCGGCATCATCAAGGAACAACCGCTCGAAAGTGGCCATCTTGCTCTTATCAAAAAGGGGCGAATTCTTGCCACACCAAAGATACCAGACGTAATCGTGCGCGAAATCCACCTCCTCTTGCTCTCCAGTGCGGAAATAAGCTGTCCGCACCAATTGATCTACCCGGTCAAGCAAAGCCTTACCAGAATAGCTTTTGCCCATAATCTGTACCGGCTTGAAGGTGCCATCTGGATTCATCGGGATCGAGGCATGGTAAAGTAAATTCGAATTACAAACGGCGTACATACTTCCATGCGTAAAAAGACAACGCATATGTTTACGCAATTTCTCGCTACTCTCGAACGAACGCTTGATCTTGCGCATCAATTCCTCCTCCTCGATCGACAAACGATAAGGATCACGAGGATCCAATGTCGGGAAATAAGTATCTTTTAGCGGATATTCCTGGCCACCCAATCGAAGTGTTCCCGTTTTCAGGTTGAGAAGATGCAAAAGCATACGGTCATCCATCTCAAACTCCGGACGGCGGCGAATGATCTCGCCCTCCAGTTTGAACTGGATTATCGTAATGGCCTTGTGCATCTGTGAGATCAGACGGATAGTCTTCTCATCGAAAAAGCTGTCGGCATATTTCGTTCTCGGAAGGAACAAAGCGCAAGGATCATCACCATAAGTTTCCATAGCGAAAGTCGCCAACG
>DWYO01000160.1 GCA_019118725.1 Candidatus Parabacteroides intestinavium
TGTTCGCTTTACGCACACGATGTCATACCCAATGCCGTATCGATCGAAGTATTCTATGTTTTCATTCACGAATGATAAGTTTGCAAATTAGCTGAGAGAAATGTAATTTTGCCTTACTATGGAACAGGTGAGGAAAATCATACATATTGACATGGATGCGTTCTATGCATCGATTGAGCAACGGGATAACCCGGAACTGAAGGGAAAACCGGTCGCGGTGGGGCATGCTGAGGAACGGGGGGTCGTAGCTGCAGCCAGCTATGAAGCCCGGAAGTATGGCGTCCGTTCTGCCATGTCCTCCCAAAAGGCCAAAAAGATCTGTCCTCAGCTCATTTTTGTACCGGGAAGAATGGAGGTCTATAAAGAGGTCTCTGCAGAAATCCATGAGATTTTCCACCAGTACACCGATCTGGTCGAGCCTATTTCATTGGACGAGGCTTTTCTGGATGTAACGGAAAACAAGCCTCACATCGAACTTGCCATAGACATAGCCAAAGAAATCAAGGCTAAAATCCGTGAGCAATGCCACCTGATTGCCTCAGCCGGCATTTCGTACAACAAATTCCTGGCAAAAGTAGCCTCCGACTATCGGAAACCTGATGGATTATGTACCATTCATCCCTCGCAAGCATTGGATTTTATCGCTCATCTGCCGATTGAAGCATTTTGGGGTATCGGGCCTGTTACCGCGCGGAAAATGCACCAATTGGGAATCCATAACGGATTACAATTACGGGAATGCTCTTTGGAGATGCTCAAGCGTCAGTTCGGAAAGGCTGGATCCATCTATTATCATTTCGCCCGGGGAGAAGATGACCGGCCGGTAGAAGCTGTCCGAATCCGGAAATCAATCGGTTGCGAGCATACATTAGAGCGTGACATATCTACTCGATCCAGCGTGATTATCGAATTATATCACATCGCGACCGAACTTGTCGAACGTATCAACCGCAAAAAGTTCAAAGGAAACACACTGACTCTTAAAATCAAGTTCGGAGACTTCGAACAAATCACCCGTAGCTGTAGTTATAATCAAGAATTGACCCGGCTGGATAATATCTTACCCTTAGCCAAAAGACTCATGCAGCAAGTCGATTACACGCACCACCCGATCCGTCTTATCGGACTTTATGTTTCTAATCCCATAGAAGAAAAAGATACCTCTGCCCCGATCTGGACTCAACTCATGTTAGACTTTCCGAAACAGCTATAAAAGAATAAAGGGGCAAAACCTGTATGACCAAGTCTCTCCCCTTTACGTGACTCGTATAGGATTCAAACCTATAACCTTCTGATCCGTAGTCAGATACTCTATTCAGTTGAGCTAACGAGCCCCTGTTTTTAAAAAAATTTAATACTAATGAAAAGAATGTGATTCGCATAGGATTCAAACCTATAACCTTCTGATCCGTAGTCAGATGCTCTATTCAGTTGAGCTAGCGAACCAATCTTTGCCTACCGGAAGAAAGTGACTCGTATAGGATTCAAACCTATAACCTTCTGATCCGTAGTCAGATGCTCTATTCAGTTGAGCTAACGAGCCATGCTTTTTTCTTTATTGCGAGTGCAAAGGTAGTATCATTTTATCAAATTCGCAAATATTTTCGCGATTTTTTTACTATTTCTTTCCACTTTCTTGTTTAGCATTTGATACTCAGCGCATGTAGCACGGAGCGGATTTTCTCGTAAGTCGTAATACGGGTCGGTACCAGCGGCAAACGCAATTTATTTTCCATGAATCCCATCATGCTCAACATACTCTTTGCTCCGGCCGGATTACCATCAACAAACAGCAGATTGAATAATTCCGTAAAGCGATGGTGAATAGTCCGCGCACTTTCATAATCTCCCTCCAACGCCAAACGCACCATACGTCCGAACTCACGCGGGAAAGCATTTCCTATTACCGAGATAACGCCAATGGCCCCCAAGGTAATCAGGGGGAAGGTAATGCCATCATCCCCGGAAATAACATTAAAATTCTCCGGTTTATTCTTGATGATATCATCCATTTGGGTGATATTGCCCGAAGCCTCCTTTACAGCTACCACATTCTTAAACTCACGCGCAATGCGCAATGTAGTTTCAGCCGTCATATTAACCCCCGTTCTTCCCGGGACATTATATAAAATAATAGGCAGGTCCGTTGCTTGGGCGATTGCCTTATAATGCTGGTAAATACCCTCCTGGGAAGGCTTATTATAATAAGGTACTACAGACAGAATGGCATTGATTCCCTCGAAGTCATCCGTTTTCAATTTCTCCACCACCGCACGTGTACAATTTCCGCTCACGCCCAGCACAATCGGAATACGGCGACGCACACGGGTTACCACCAACTCCGTAATCTTTTTCTTCTCCTCTTCCGTCAGTGTGGGAGTTTCAGCCGTTGTACCCAGAACGACCAAATAATCGGCTCCATTCTGCAATAAGTAATCCACCAATCGGCCCAAAGCCTCATAGTCCACACTTTCATCCTCTTTGAATGGAGTGACCAATGCTACACCTAAACCTTTT
>DWYO01000161.1 GCA_019118725.1 Candidatus Parabacteroides intestinavium
ATTTCTAACTAGCAATCTAACGATGAATATCCTATGGCGTAATTTACAATTCTACCACAATTGTAGAAGACTAATAAAAAATTGATATTTATATGAAAATCCTTCTAATCGATGTCTACAATTATAATAAGGGCGGAGCAGAGACTGTTTGCTTCAATACAGGAAAAATGCTGGAAGAGCATGGGCATAGCGTGGTTTATTTCACACTGAAATGGCTGAATAACAAGCCTTCACCATTCAGCAAGTATTTCCCCGAATCAAAAGAAACAAGAGTTGGCCCGTTAAAGCAAGTCAAGAACTTGATAAACTATTTCTACCATTTTGAAGCCGCCAAGAAAATAGAGCAACTGATACTTGACGAAAAACCAGACTTGGCTCATATCCACCTCATGTGGGGACAAATCACTCCTTCCATATTCCCCATTCTGAAGAAATATCATATTCCTGTTCTTTTTACCGTTCACGATTACCGCATAGTTTGTCCTGCTTATACATTTCGTGACGGCAAAGGGCATATATGTGAGGCATGTCGTGGGAAGAATTTCTACAAATGCTTTACCCATACCTGCTGCAAAGGAAGTAAGCTGATGAGCGCAGTCATGGCTGCCGAGCAATATTTCCGTAATGCTTTCTTCAATCCCACTAGATATATAGATGGTTTCATCTACGTCAGCAATTTCGCAAAAGACATACAAGAAAAGTACATGCCCTCACTAAAATCAAAACCAAGCATAATCTTGTACAATTTCTCAACCTCCATTTCCGATAACTCCAAGTCAATGCCAGCGGACAGGTACTACTTGTATTTCGGTCGTTTATCATACGAGAAAGGCGTAAGGACATTGCTTGGTGTTTTCAAAGATTTGCCGCAATGCAAATTGAAAGTGGTTGGTACTGGACCGAAAGAAGCAGAACTAAGAGCATTCGCCGATAATGAGAAAATGCAGAACGTGGAGTTTCTCGGTTACAAACAAGGTGAAGAGCTTGCTGATTTGGTGAGAAACGCATATTTTGTAATAGTGCCTTCTGAATGGTATGAAAACAATCCGATGACCATCATCGAGGCGTATTCCGTAGGAACGCCTGTTATAGGGGCGCGCATCGGAGGAATACCGGAGATTGTTGTTAACGGCCAGACTGGTTTCCAGTTTGAGAGTGGCAACGTCGTAGACCTTAAAAATACTGTATTGAGATCCGATGTCCTCGATGGAAAAACATATACGGAGTTCAGCCAAGGTACAATCAATTTTGCAAACGAAAATTTGAGCAAGGACAGCTATTGGAAGAAGCTGATAGAATTTTATGGCAGGTTTGTTAAAACAAATAGACGGTAAAAATGGATAAATTTAGTCAATTGCAAGTAAAAAAGAAAAGGATTGTTTTCATTGATATAGCCAAGGCGATATGTATAATTTTGGTAGTTCTCGGGCATTATGTACCTGACAATTCTCCTGATTGGTACGTCACATTGCATGACATAATCTATACGTTCCACATGCCCTTGTTTATGTTCGCAAGCGGTTATGTCTACATCGCAACCAAGAAAGACGTTGCGTATGGGGCGTTTCTGTGGAAAAAAGTTCGAAGGCTGATATACCCATATATATCGACTTCCGTCATAGTGATTACGATAAAGCTGATTACGCAGGGCCACCTAAGTGTAGATGCGCCGGTTACCTTTTTGTCATATTTAAAAATGTTCTATTCCCCTGAAGCCGGGGCGTTCCTGTGGTTTATCTGGGCGTTGTGGTGGATGTTTGTCATTGTGCCGCTGTTCAAGACCGCAAATGCAAGAGCCGTTTTGTTTCTGCTTTGTCTGATAATGCATTATGTACCGCTTCAAGTAACGGACATATTTTGCTTCGTTTCAGTTAAAAATATGTTCGTGTTCTTTATGCTCGGTGTGGTCGCCTTCGAACACAGGGCACTGCACAGGCTCGTCAACGACTTCAGCCTGAAGAAATCATTTGTTGCAATTGCGTTGTTTGTTGCCGCCCAAGGTGTCAATATGTCATTCGGGAGGGGTAATTTGGTAACAATGTTGCTGCCTTACATCGGAATATTCTTCGTCACAGAAGTGTCGAAGCTGATTTGTCATTACCGCGAAGTCGGACAAGGTAGCGTGCTTTTGCTCGTCTCCACCTCGTCGTACATCATCTACCTGTTCCACACGACGTTTGAGGGCTTCGCCAAGGCCGTGTTCCGCAAGCTGCCGTTGGATTCCGACTTATGGTACGTGTTCGTTCCCGAGGCGTTGGTGGTTATAACCTGCGGCGTTGTCGTTCCGATAATCCTCTTCAAAGTCTTCAAGCGTTACAAGGCCACGCGGATGCTGTTCGGCCTGTAAAACATTTACATTATCCTCTTCCCTGTAATTATCAGCCACAGGGCGGCAAGACACGAAATGGCAATGATGCTCGCGTATTGCAGGCCATCCTTTATTTCATCGAATTTTCTTTTCACTACGACATTTTTTCGCACGTATAAACGGTGCAAAGTTACATTTATTCGTACGAATGTGCAATTTTCAGAACCGTTTTACAGGCATATATGTAAACCAGACAAAACAAATTCAAGATTATGAAGATAGTTGTTACAGGTACTCGTGGCATCCCGAATATTATGGGCGGCGTGGAAACACATTGTGAGGAATTGTTCCCAAGGATAGCGGCACGAGGCTTCGATGTGACTGTGATACGCAGGAAGAGCTATGTGCACGACAGTCTGAAAGAATACAAAGGGGTGAAGCTGGTTGACATAGCGACCCCGAAGAGGAAATCTTTCGAGGCAATCATCCATACGTTTCGGGCAATACTGAAAGCGAAATCGCTTCGTGCCGACATCGTACACATTCATGCCATCGGTCCCGCCTTGTTGGTTCCGTTGGCAAGGTTGCTGGGCATGAAGGTAGTGTTTACGCATCACGGTCCCGACTATGACCGTGACAAATGGGGATCCGCCGCCAAGGCAATATTGAAGTTAGGCGAACGGATGGGGACGAAATATGCAAACGAGGTGATTGTGATTTCGGAGGTGATTAACGATATACTCGTACGTAAGTATAACCGGCGGGATTGCCACCTTATATATAATGGGGTACCTGAACCGGACTTGTGCGATTATCTGGAATACTTCGAAGAGTTGGGCATAGAGAAAGGCAAATATATATTGGGAATGTGCCGCTTCGTGCCGGAAAAGAACCTGCATCACCTGATAGAAGCGTTCGTAAAAATGAAGGATTTCCATTCGGATGTAAAATTGGTATTGGCTGGCGATACGGATTTTGAGGATGAGTATTCGCGGCATTTGAAACAGATGGCAAAGGAGAACGGCGTGGTGCTTACCGGATTCATCAAGGGGAAGAAGCTTCATTCGCTGCTTACGCATACACGCTGCTTTGTGCTTCCTTCTTCCCACGAAGGCTTGCCCATCGCTTTGCTGGAAGCCATGAGCTACGGCTGTCCGGTTATCGTGAGCAACATACCCGCCAATCTGGAAGTGGGCTTGGATTATGAAAGCTATTTCCCCGTAGGCGATATAGATGTGCTTGCCCAAAAGCTGCAGGAGAATATCGAAAAGCCTTACCGGAAAGTGCGCTACGATATGGCGGAATACGACTGGAGCCACATAGCGGAGCAAGTGGCAGAGGTGTATCGGCAATGCTGAGAAGCAAAATAGTTTGAAATTTATGTTTTCTTCATGGTTTTACCTACACTATTATGGCTGCCAACTTTCAAAAAATCATAGACCGCATATCGGAAGCATTCAGTTTCTTTGATTTTTCATTCTTGATTTCGGGCTCGGCAACGTTTGCTATTTGCTGTTATACTTTGAACCGATTGGGGATGGATGTTTCTTCGGACAGTAGTTTTTTGAACGTTTGTGTCTCTATTGTCGGGATTTATATAGCCGGACTTATTTCTTTCGCTTTAGGAAAGAAAATAAGGGTGTGGATGGTGGATAATGACGGGAAACATTTTGAAGAAATATTCAATGAAACGGTGAGGTTTATCAATGATTCGAAAGCTGGTAACGATAAACAGAATCTGAAATTGCAGTATGCACAGATGTGGGCATGTCTTCGTGACAATCAGGAAGCAAAAGAAAGTATGACGTTCTTGAACCGTTTGTGGGTGATGCAAGCCGTGTTTGAGGGGCTAATGTTTTCATCTGTAATCGCCATAGTAAGCGGAGTGATATTGGGGATTGTGATTAGTTGGAATATGTGCGACGTGTGGTATATGATAATAGGCGGACTTATCGCTGCGATTGCCTGTTATTGGGAAGGGAAACGTTATGCCGAAACGCAAATCAAAGAAGTGATAATTACGTATTATCAGTTGAAAAACAAAATTTTATGGTATGGAAGACAATAAAATTGTACTGGATTTTATGGTAAGCGATTATTCGGACGCTGCCGCATGTACCGAATCGAGCCTGATTCATCAGTCGCAAATGGAACAGATGATGAGGCTGTTCGACAAGCTGTACAAAAAAGCCCGCAAAGCTAAAGACAGCAGGGAGGACGACTTTACCGTAAAACATGACACTGTCTCGATATTTGCCAGCAGAGGGGCAGGAAAGACGACATTCTTGCTATCGGCACAGGAACGGATAAGGAAGATATATGACAGGGCGGTGTGCCTGAGGACTATCGACCCGTCTGCGATAGAATGCAAGCAGCACCCGTTTGTGAATGTATTGGCAAGCATTCACGAAAAGGTGGAGGAATTCCTGAAAAAGAATAACTTGAAGCAATACGACTTCAAGAACTGTGACTATGAGATCCAGAAGGGGTTTAATGACTGCTACAAGAAGTTACTGAAGGGACTTCCGGTAATAGAAGGAGTGGGCAAAGAGAACATTTACGATGATTGGGACGATGACGAATTTATTTCCATCAAAGGGATGGAAAAGGCAGAACTGTCGAACAACCTGAATGTATTGTTCCATAAATATGTGAGGAAAGCCCTCCAGCTGATGGACAAGGATTGTTTTGTAGTGGCATTTGATGATATAGACACGAATTTCCAAAAAGGTTACCAGCTATTGGAGGTTATCCGGAAATACCTGACTACCCCGCAAGTGATAACTATCTTGACCGGTGACTTGGATTTGTACGGAAAGTTAGTAAGAAAGGCTACCTGGCAATGCTTCGACAAGAGTTTTTTAAAGAAAGAAACGGAATATGCCGACCGTGCGAAACGTGAATTTTCCGGAATGATCAACCAACTGGAGAACCAGTACCTGGTGAAAATACTGAAACCGGAAAACCGCGTCCATCTGAAGACGATTTATGAAAACATAAATGATGAAAGAAGCCGCACATTCAATATCAGATTCTCAAATAATACGGAAATGTCTATAGATAAGTGTTACGAATACTTTTTAGACAAAATAGGGTTCAGCGCACTGAATCCTAAAATTTCCAATTCGCTGAAACAATATCTAGAGGGATTGTCTACTCGGATTCAAATAAGGCTGTTTACGTTGATTGACAAGAGCCTGACAGAGGACAAAGACTATGAAAGCCATATAGCTTCTGAAGTTATGGACATCTTTTGGAACGACATAACGCAAAAGACTTCGAACGGAAAAGCACTGCTGCACAAAGACCGTTTCTATGTGGTGGAAATGCTGAACTTCCTGTTGAATGCAAAGGCGTTGCGCACAGGGTACAACTTTATGCCTTCAACAGAGGACCAAGTGCTAAATAAAGCCTTGCTTGCCATCGGCACTCAATTCAACCAACAGGTGAAAGGCAGCCCCTACATGATTTTTGATTTCTGGCTAAGAATCTGCTATCTGCAAGTGACAATCGAACAGTTAGGAGAAAAGTGGGATGAATTAGTTAAAAACAATCAAGATAACATTGATGGCTTTCTCAATTTTACGAGATTGAACACCAATACGGATTTAACAAAAAGCATCTGTTTAAGCCATTCATATTGTAATCATGAATTTGATAAAAATCCGTTTATCGCATACAAATCTTTATCAGGTACGGCTATATTGAACAACTTTATTCCTGAATATAAGACAAATGAGGAT
>DWYO01000162.1 GCA_019118725.1 Candidatus Parabacteroides intestinavium
CAATGCTATTCTGTTGTTCTAACACCGTAGCATATTCGTCTACCGACTTTTTCAGCTCTCCCGCTTTCGTCCATAACTGATGCAAAGCTGCGGTCTGCGTCTTCATGGTTCCCGAAAGACGCTGATTAGCCGCATAATGCTCTGCTTTCGCCTGTTTCACCTTATTTCTATTGGAGAAAAGTGGGATAGATACTCCCACGATAAAACCGTTAAAGCGCTCACCTCCACTTGACGGATTCATACGATATCCCACCGTCAGATTCGGAAGCCATTGATTTTTCGCCACAGCAATCTGCCGTTCAGCAGCAGCCTCACTCCAGACCAATTCATTCACTTCCGGCAACTCACCCAGCGCCTCTAATTGAAAAGCCTCAAAACTCACGGGATATTCAAGTACAGACCGATACACACTATCCGTAAACTCAATAGCCACACCGCCATTCAAAGCCTTCAGTTCCTCCAGTTTCGCTTTGCGGGCCGCTTCATTCTGACGCGTCTCATTGCGGGCATTCAGCAATTCAAGCTCTATCTTATTCACCTCAATGATATTGGTCGCGCCTTTTTCCAATTGCGTAGCGTAAAAACGGCTCAGTTCTTCCGCGTTATGCAGACGCTCATCCAGCAATGCCTGTAAACGATTCAGATAAATCAGGTCCATGCATGCCAGCTCTGTCTGCAAA
Source organism: Candidatus Parabacteroides intestinavium (assembly GCA_019118725.1). Classification (GTDB taxonomy): domain Bacteria; phylum Bacteroidota; class Bacteroidia; order Bacteroidales; family Tannerellaceae; genus Parabacteroides; species Parabacteroides intestinavium. Next base: position 681 of record DWYO01000162.1, read on the forward strand.
AGAATCTGTTGGCGCAAAGCAGATTGCTGGGCATCGAATGTACGGAAACGTTCCTGATTCAATTTGCCGCGCTGAGCATAAAGGGTGGGAAAGTCGAAAGCCTGACTCGCTACCAATTCACCGGTAAACCCCATTCCCTCATGATTACCCCACAAGTGCGAATAGGTCACCGTCGGATCTGCCAAGTTGTTTTCCGAACGGGCCTGCAACTTCAACGCTTCGGTCTGCGACTCTCCCGCCTTCAACATCTTATTATTCTGTCTCACCGATTGCAATACCTCATCTATACTCTTCGCCACAACCGGTGTCTGTTGTGCCCCAGCCGTCAGACATCCTACCGACAGCACAAGGCTCATTATGATTTTCAACTTCATTGTTTCTTTATTAATAATTAAGTACTCACAAACCTATCATTTCGATGTTTCTTGCGACTCCTTATTTATCATCAAATAGATAATAGGAATAATGAAACCGTTCAAGAAAGTAGAGGAAAGCAAACCACCGAGGATCACCTTCGCCATCGGACTTTGAATCTCATTCCCGGGAAGATCACCGTTGATCGCAAGCGGGATCAACGCAAGCGCAGAGCTCAATGCCGTCATCAGAATCGGATTCAAACGATCTAACGACCCCTGAACGACCGCATGCTTTAAGGTCGCGCCTTCACTCCGCAATTGGGTATAATGGCTAATCAGCAACATACCATTACGCGTAGCGATACCAAACAAGGAAATAAAGCCGATAATCGCCGGTATGCTGATTTCACCTGAAGTAAGACAAAGGATAAATACTCCCCCAATCAGAGCCAAAGGCAAATTCAGCATCACCACACCGCTCTCACGAGCATCCTTGAATTCGTTATACAGCAAAAGGAAGATCACAATCAGCGACATAAATGAAGTAAGCAACAAAGTACGGCTGGCCGCCTGTTCACTTTCGAACTGTCCGCCATACTCGATATGATATCCTTCGGGCAAATGTATTTTCTCGTTGACGGCTTGCTGAATGTCATTTACCACCCCATGCAAATCCCGTTCCGACACATTGGCACTGATAACGATTTTCCGTTGTACGTTTTCGCGGTTTATCGTATTCGGTCCCGAAGCCGAGCGTATATCCGCCACATAACTAAGCGGAACCTTTACCCCATTAGCATCAATCATCATATCCCGAATGGCATCCATCGTAACACGACTATCATCCGAAGCCTTTACCGTCAGGTCAAAAGTCTTGCCATCATCATAAACCTGGCTGACCACTTCACCCCCTAACATCACATTCACATACTCGCCAAACTCAGGCAAAGGAATGCCATACTTGGCAAGTATCTCACGTTTCGGCGTAATGGTCAACTGAGGACGCTCGATCTGCTGCTCCACCTTCAGGTCTACCAATCCCTCTATGCCCTGCACCGCATCCTTAATCTGATTGCCGATGAGGAACATCCGATTCAAATCCGTACCAAACAGTTTGATGGCAATATTCGCCTCCGTTCCGGAAAGCATCGCATCAATACGGTGTGATATAGGCTGACCAATCTCGATATTCGCCCCTTTGATTGTCGAAAGCTTCTCACGGACATCATTCGTCACCTCTTCACGCGAACGATCTTTTAGCTCAAACGGAGCCTCAATCTCGCTGACATTTACCCCTAAGGCATGTTCATCCAGTTCGGCCCGCCCTGTTTTTCTCGCTACGGTCTGAATCTCCGGGACCTGCATCAGCAACTCTTCGGCACGGCGGCCCATGCGGTCTGATTCCTCCAAAGAGATACCCGGCAACGTACTAACATTAATGGTAAATGATCCCTCATTAAACGGAGGCAGGAAGCTGCGCCCCAATGTAAAGAAAAAGCCTAACGCTACAACAAAGACCGAAAACGTACCCAACAATACCGCTTTTTTGTGGGCAATAGCATAAACCAGAGCCTTCTCATAAACGACACGCAATTTACGCGCCACCCACGCATCCTGCGGCGGTTTCTGCCCTTTGTTGCGGTCCAACAGATAGCTGCACAACACCGGGGTCAAAGTCAAGGCTACAACCGTAGAGGCAAACAAGGCTACAATAAAAGCAATACCCAGCGGTACCAGCATACGTCCTTCCATCCCCGTCAGGAAAAAGAGCGGCAAGAAACTTACCACTATAATCAATGTAGAGTTCAATATCGGCATTCGTACTTCACGGGAAGCATCAAACACGACCTCCTTCGTGGGACGTTGCTGGTCAGCCGGAAGCAAGCGGTTCTGACGCAATCGTTTATATACATTTTCCACATCAACAATCGCATCGTCCACCAACGACCCGATAGCAATTGCCATACCTCCCAAGCTCATCGTGTTTATGGTCAATCCCAAATAATGTAACGTAACGATAGAGAAAAGCAAAGACAAAGGCAACGCCACCAACGATATTACCGTAGTCCGCACATTCATTAAGAAAATGAAAAGAACGATCACGACAAAGAAACTTCCCTCAAACAAACTTTGCTTTACATTATTGATAGAGCTATCAATAAAACGGCTCTGACGGAAAATATCCGTCGAGATATGCACATCTGCCGGCATATTCTTCTGAAGTTCTGCCACGATAGCATCCAGCTTAGCCGTCAAATCAATGGTACTGGTATTGGGCTGCTTCGTAACAGTAATCAGCACGGCCGGCTTGCCCTTCTCGGAAGCCAATCCCAGTCTCGGACTTTTTCCGCCCACCTTGACCGTTGCAATATCCTCCAAAAGGACCGGAGTCTGATCTGGCGTCAACGCCACCACACCTTTAGCTATCTCTTCCGCCTTATCCGTGGATAACACTCCGCGAATAATATACTCGTTCGAGTACTCATACAGCACACCTCCATTGGCATTTTGGTTCATTTGCCGGCAAACCGCAAGCACCTGATCCAGTCCGATTCCATAATGTTTCATGCGTGCCGGATCCAGCAATATCTGATATTCCTTGATATCACCCCCTATCACCGCCACCTGGGCTACCCCTCCCGTAGAGAGCAGACGCGGACGGATGGTCCAATCGGCAATAGTACGCATATCCAAAAGCGATGTAGAATCAGAAGTCATACCCAGAATCAGCATCTCTCCCAAAATAGAGGATTGCGGACCTAACGTAGGCTTACCCACATTCTGCGGTAAATCCTCACTGACTATCGCCAACTTTTCAGAAACGATCTGGCGGGCACGATAGATATCCGTACCCCAATCAAACTCTACCCAAACCACAGAGAACCCGGTGGTCGATGAGGAGCGTACCCGACGTACATCCATAGCCCCGTTTACGGCCGTCTCTACAGGAAACGTAACCAGGCGCTCGACCTCTTCCGGAGCCATGCCATTCGCTTCGGTCATCACCACCACCGTCGGAGCGTTCAGATCCGGAAAGACATCCACATCTGTATGAAAAGCGGTATAGGTACCTCCTATCATCAATAATACAGCACAAACCAATACCAACAATCGGTTGTGCAACGAATAATGTATAATCTTGTTCAGCATAACTATCTAAATTGAAAATTAAGCGTTGAAAATCGAAAAAAGAAAGACAACAACCATTGTCCATTTTCAATTTTAATGGTGATGCGTATGCGCCGGTATCGCGTTCGAAGCTGAAGCCAGCTTGATCTGATAAGCCCCTTTGGTCACCACCTCATCTCCAGTCTTCAATCCGGAAAGGATCTGGACCGCCTCACCATTGTCTGCTCCTAAGGTCACATATTGCTTTTTATAGCAGTCCTCGTCCAACCGGAGGTAGACACAATAAAGGCCCTGCTCCTCAACCAAAGCCGAGGTCGGCACACTCAATACCTGCTCCATCGGTTTTCCCAATAAATAAACCTCCACATACGAACCGGCTATTACCGCCCCCTTGTTATCAAATTCAAACAAAACCGGGATATAAAAGGAATTGTTTCCGGAGGATTTTCCATACGAAAGCAGGCGTCCGTCCAGCTCGTCCAGCTTATATACCTTATCATCATACGGTGTCTTGAAATGAGCCGAACGAATCATCGGCAAACGGGCATAATTCTTCTCTG
>DWYO01000016.1 GCA_019118725.1 Candidatus Parabacteroides intestinavium
AGGAAAGTTTATGAAACCCGTTATACAGTGAAATCCATGTATACAGGTTACAAAATGCTGACCGATACTTTATTTTTAAATGTTAACAAATAATATTCATACTATGAACAGAATACCGAAAATTATTCATCAGGTCTGGTCTGGAATAGACGAACCGTTGCCAAAGCATTTTAAGACGTTGGGCGAAAGTTGGAAAAGTGATTATCCTGAATGGGAATATGTTGTGTGGGACAATCAGAAAATGAATGATTTCATTCAATCCAATTATCCGGAATATTGGGAGCTATATCAGGCATTTCCTTATAATGTGCAGCGATGGGATGTGATACGCTATCTGATATTGGATAAGATAGGAGGGATGTATGTGGATTTCGACTACCAGTCGTTGGCCCGCATGGATTCTCTGTTGGAGAATAGAACGTGTTGTTTTTCCGAAGAGGAAAACTATATCAACAAGAAAGGGGAGAATGTGAGTGTCTTTAATAATGCCCTAATGCTGTCTGTTCCCAAACATCCTTTTATGCAAAAAATCATAGAAACCGCATTCTCTGATAAGATGGTATATGCAAATCCAGAACCTAAACAACAATGTGTATTATCTACTACCGGTCCGGGAATGATAACCACATTATACAATAGTTTGTCTTCTGAGGAAAAAGGAAATGTCTACATTATTCCTGCAAAATATGTAACTCCATTTTCTGTTCTGCAAGCCCGATTTGTCCGGCAAGGGTATAATGGACCAGAAGTAAAAAAAGCGTTAGAAGAAGCGTATGCAGTCCACTACTTTTGGGGCGGTTGGTTGTAAGTTGATTCATATCCCATCAGATAAAAAACGTTCTGATGGGATATGTTGTTTTTCTCCCCACTATTTCTGAAAGCAAGGGAGCGTTTTTATTTTCTCTTCTATTTTCGTACCTTTGCCTCGGATTATAAAGCTGACAATATGAGACGTCCACAGATTATTGAGCGAATACGTAAAGCTGTTGGGCAAGTGGCTCCCGATGCCAAGGCTATTCTTTATGGAAGTGAGGCACGTGGGGATGCCCGTCCGGATAGTGATATAGATTCCAAAAATCAATCAACATAAAATGAATATGAATAAGTATGTGATTTTGGCAGCTTTATGGGTGCTGCTTTCGGCTTGTGGGGGGCACAAGCATACTCCGTTTGACACCAAGATGCATGCGAGCTTGGAGCGTTCGTTGACTTGGCGTACGGATTCGACCGGGATTTGGGAGACTGCCGGATGGTGGAATTCCGCCAATTTGCTGACAGCGGTGATCCGTTACGGAGAGATTACCAAGAACAAGAAGGAGGTCGTTCCAGTCATTGAGGATGTTTTCCAAAAAGCCAAGCATTATGCCGTGGCTGATTCGACCGGGAAGTTCCATCATTATTGCGATAACTTCATCAATGATTTTTACGATGACGAAGGCTGGTGGGCTTTGGCTTGGATCAACGCCTTCAAGTTGACCAACGACAAGAAGTATCTGGAAATGGCGGAAGTGATCTTCGAAGATATGACCGGAGGCTGGAGTGATGATGTGTGTGGCGGAGGTATTTATTGGCGGAAGAATCCGCACCGCTATAAAAACTCGATTGCCAACAACCTGTTTGCTTTGACCGCTATCCGTCTGTATAACGAGACCGGGAAAAATAAATATGCTGATTGGTTTAAGAAAGAGGTGGATTGGTACTTGCAGACCGGGATGTATAATACGGAAATCAACCAGATAGAAGATGGATTGAACGACGACTGCACTCCGAACCGCAATGCGCATTATACCTACAACCAAGGGGTCGCTATGGCGGTATTGACCGAGATGTATATGTATTCGCACGAGAAGAAATACCTGAAAATGGCTGAGGATATAGCCAAGGCTACGATTACCCGGGAGCTGGTCACCGAAGAGGGCATATTGCGTGAGATGAACCCCAATGTGGCAACCAGCAATGACGGGGTGCAGTTTAAGGGTATCTTTATCCGTCATTTGGGATTTTTGTATAAAGTGACCAACAACCCGCTGTACCGGGACTTCATTATCAAGAACGCGGAGTCGATTATCCGGAATAATTATGATCCGGAGAGCATGAGCTTCGGTTGTTATTGGTATGGCCCGTTCTGTGCGGTCAATGCCGCGGCTAATTCCAGCGCCTTAGAGTGTGTCATGGAGGCTCAGGCGATTTATTGAGTTTCAGATTGACAAGTAGACAAGGTATCGTTGACAAGGCGTAATCTGTCAATCCGGTTAATTAAACGACAATTTGTATGGAGAGAAATTTATTGAAATATATTCCGTTGCTTGCGTTGTCCTGCTCGTTATCTGCACAGATACAAGAGACACCTGCCGGGGATGCCACGAGCTATCGGGCGGAAATGGGCGGTACCCTGTCATCGGGCGATTATGCTCCGTTTTGGATAGCCAGCAACCGTTATGGCGTTGTACCTTTGGATGCGGATAACGCTTATCTGAAGGCCGGTGTGTTCCACCGGCAACATTTCGGGAAGGGATTCCGTTGGGGGGTAGGCTTGGACTTGGTGGCAGCCGTTCCGCGTTATAAGCATGTGTATATTCACCAGCTTTATGCCGAGTTAGGGTATAAATGGGTAGAGCTTAGCGTGGGGAGCAAGGAGCGTTATCAGTCAATGGCAGACCCTTTGCTGAGCAGTGGGGATATGATTCTCTCGAACAATGCGCGGCCCATCCCGGAGGTGAATATCAGTGTCCCGGAATATACGCTGATTCCCCATACCAAAGGCTGGGTACAGGTGAAGGGAAATTTCAGCGTGGGGAAATCGGTGGATTCAGGTTATCTGGATGAGGTTTATGCGGACAACTATACGTTTGTAAAAGATGTGTTGTGGCATCATAAGGCCTTGTCGGTCCAGCTGAAGGATACCGAAGGCGATTTTCCGCTGTCGGCAACAGTCGGGGCGCAGCACATTGCCCAGTGGGGAGGAACATCGACCGATCCGGAGCTGGGTGAGCAGCCCCATTCGTTCGTGGATTTCCTCCGGGTTGTAGTCGGTAGCAGGGGAGGGGATAACTCCTCTGAATCGGCTCAGAAGAATGTGTTGGGAAGTCATCATATTTCCTACGATTTCAGTCTGTCTTATACGGCCAAAGACTGGATTGTGAAAGGGTATTACCAGCACCTGTGTTATGACAAGTCGGGAACGGAGTTCAGGAATGGGATAGACGGGCTTTGGGGCGTACAAATAGACCTGCCGGAGTTTTCCTGGTTAGACCGTCTGGTGTTCGAGTATGTGACGACACGCAACCAAAGCGGGCCGTTCCATTATCTGTGGTTCGACCGTGACAATCATCCCGGTCGTGGAGGGGGTGGAGACAATTATTACAATAACGAAGAGTATGTAACGGGAAATTCTTACTTCAACCGGGGGGTAGGCTCGCCTTTGCTGCCGGCTCCGGAATATAATGCGGACGGAAAGCCCGGTTTCCGCAATAACCGCATCAAGGACTGGCACATCGGACTGCAAGGGCGATTCTCCGAACATCTCCGCTATAGGATGTTATTGACGGTAATGAATATGTGGGGAACAGCCACCCAGCCGCTTCTCCATAAGAAAGAGGGCGTTTCGCTAATGGCTAACGTTATCTATACCCATCCGAAGCTGGCCGGATGGCAGTTCAGCGGTACGATAGGAGCCGATACAGGTGATGTGTTCGGCAAAAAAAGCACCGGATTTGAACTGAAGATAACGAAAACGGGAATTATCAGACGAATTAATTAAACCCAAATCGGTCATTAGACCGCTCAACGGTTCTTTTTTTCTGAAAGAAAGCTCTTCGGGTATTTTGCCCCTTCTGCCAGCATCTTGCTTCCCGACTTGCCTCGACGTAGCCCGCTACGCCTTCTG
>DWYO01000163.1 GCA_019118725.1 Candidatus Parabacteroides intestinavium
GCGTAAGTGGCAAACACAATGACTTGGAAGAGGTCGGACATGACACCTATCACCACACCATGTTCGAAATGCTTGGCAATTGGAGCTTCGGCGATTATTTCAAAGAGGGGGCCATCGATATGGCATGGGAATATCTGGTAGATGTATTACATCTGGATCCGGCTGATTTGTATGTAACAGTATTTGAAGGTTCTCCTGAAGAACATTTGGAACGAGACGACGAAGCGGCAAGCTATTGGGCTAAGCATGTGCCGGCCGACCACATCATCAATGGAAACAAACATGATAATTTCTGGGAAATGGGTGATACAGGTCCTTGCGGTCCCTGTTCAGAGATTCATCTGGATTCACGCACTCCCGAGGAAAAGGCGCAGATTCCTGGACGAGAATTGGTAAACAAAGACAACCCGCAGGTTATTGAGATCTGGAACCTGGTATTCATGCAGTTCAATCGGAAAGCTGACGGCTCATTGGAAAAATTGGGAATGAACGTTATTGATACCGGTATGGGATTCGAACGTCTGGTACGTGCCTTACAAGGAAAACATTCCAACTATGATACCGATATTTTCCAGCCGATCATTCAGGAAATATCCCGCCTCTCCGGAAAAGAGTATGGAAAAGAAGAAGATATTGACGTGGCTATGCGTGTAGTAGCCGACCACTTGCGCGCGGTAGCGTTCTCCATTGCCGATGGACAATTACCATCCAACGCGAAAGCCGGCTATGTAATTCGTCGTATCTTACGACGTGCTGTCCGGTATAGCTATACGTTCCTCGGACAAAAAGAGGCGTTTATCTATAAATTATTACCGGTACTGACCGAGCAGATGGGCGGTGCTTATCCGGAATTGATTGCCCAAAAGGCATTGATCGAGAAGGTTATCAAAGAAGAAGAAGATGCGTTCCTCCGCACATTGGAAACCGGGATCCGCTTACTGGACAAAAAAATAGAGGATTTGCAAGCGACTGGACAAAAAACTTTAAGCGGAAGTGATGCCTTTACTTTATATGACACATACGGATTTCCTTTAGATTTGACCGAGCTCATCTTGCGCGAGCATAATATGGATATAAACATCGATGAGTTTAATGTGGAAATGCAAAAGCAAAAGGAACGTGCCCGTAATGCTGCAGCGGTGGAGACCGGCGACTGGGTTACTTTAAAAGAGGGAGAAACCGAATTTGTAGGTTACGATCTGTTTGAATGCGATGCAGAAATTCTGCGTTATCGTCAGGTAAAGCAAAAGAACAAAGTGCTCTATCAATTGGTTTTAGACCGCACACCGTTCTATGCCGAGATGGGTGGACAAGTAGGTGATACCGGATGGTTGATTAACGGAGATGAGAAAGTAAACATTCTTGATACAAAACGTGAAAACAACTTGCCGATTCATATTGTCGAGAAATTGCCACAAGATGTAACGGCCGGATTCGTTGCTAAGATAAATGTCCAAAAACGCATTCAATGCGAATGCAACCACTCAGCCACCCACTTGTTACATGAAGCTTTACGCGAGGTATTGGGCAAGCATGTCGAGCAAAAGGGTTCATTCGTCTCTCCAGAAGCCCTGCGCTTTGACTTCTCGCACTTCCAGAAAGTATCGGATGAAGAGATCCGTCAGGTAGAAAAACTGGTCAGCGAAAAAATCCGTGCGAATTATGCCTTGGAAGAATATCGCAACATGCCTATCGAACAGGCAAAAGAAATGGGTGCTATGGCATTGTTCGGTGAAAAATACGGAGATAAAGTACGTGTTGTCAAATACGGCAATTCGATAGAATTGTGCGGTGGTACCCATATTCCGGCAACCGGCATGATTGGTTCGTTACGCGTTGTTTCTGAGAGTTCGGTAGCAGCCGGTGTCCGTCGCATTGAAGCCGTAACCGCCGAAGCAGCTGAGAATTACACATTCATGCTTCAAGATTCCTTGCGTGAATTGCGCGCTATGTTCAACAACGTACCGAACCTGGCACAGACTATCCGCAAATCTATTGAAGAGAATGCCGAACTGAAAAAGGAGGTTCAAGAATATATTAAAGAAAAGGTACAACAGATTAAGAAAGATCTATTGGCCAATGCCATCGAACGTAATGGCGTAAAGGTGATTGTATTCAAAGGTGAAGCCCACATTGAAGCAATCAAGGACGTAGCTTTCCAAGTGAAAGGAGAAGCACAAGAAACCGGAAAGGTATTCTTTGTTGGTGGAATCAAAGAAGGGGCTAAATGTGCTCTGATGGTTTCCATCAGCGATGCTTTAGTCAAAGAAGGACTGAACGCCGGCAAATTGGTTAAAGATGCAGCCAAACTGATTCAGGGTGGCGGAGGCGGACAACCTCACTTCGCTACGGCCGGAGGTAAGAACTCTGATGGCCTGGATGCAGCGGTCGATGCTATTCTGAATGCAGCCGAACTGAAATAAAAAAATCAGGTTTTTGAGTTTTTAAGTTTGTTCGTTTATGAATAATTATCATCACGTTCAACTTAAAAACTCAAGAACTTATGAACTAATAAATTCATAAGCTTATGAAAATACGTGTAGGATTCGGCTATGACGTGCACCGGCTGGTAACCGGACGCGAATTATGGTTGGGGGGTATCAAAATAGAACACACGGAGGGCCTATTAGGACATAGTGATGCGGATGTACTGATTCATGCCATCTGCGATGCTTTATTAGGTGCAGCCGATATGCGCGACATTGGCTACCATTTCCCGGATACGGCAGGAGAATACGAGAATATTGATAGTAAAATCCTGCTTCGAAAAACTATGATGTTGCTTCGGGAAAAAGGATATGAATTGGGTAATATCGATGCTACAGTAGCCGCCGAACGTCCAAAGCTAAATCCGCACATTCCTGAGATGAAGCGTGTACTGGCTGATGTCTTACAAGCTGATGAAGGAGATATATCCATCAAAGCGACCACAACCGAAAAATTAGGCTTTACCGGTCGGCAAGAGGGAATAGCGGCATATGCTACGGTTTTAATTATGAAATCCGTATAAAATTAGTATATTTGTCCGGATAATCATTCTAATCATCAAAAGCGTATGGCTAAATACAAACGTATCTTGTTAAAATTGAGCGGTGAATCGCTCATGGGCGGGAAGCAATATGGCATTGACGAAGTCCGTCTGAACGAATATGCAACGCAAATCAAGGAAATTGCCGACATGGGCGTACAAATCGGTATTGTCATTGGCGGAGGCAACATTTTCCGTGGACTGAGTGGGGCTTCAAAAGGTTTTGACCGGGTTAAGGGTGACCAAATGGGAATGTTAGCCACAGTAATAAACAGCCTGGCATTAAGCTCAGCCCTTACAGCCTTGGGCGTGAAAGCCAAAGTTCTGACAGCTATCCGTATGGAGCCGATCGGAGAATTCTACAACAAATGGCGGGCCATTGAATTACTGGAAACAGGTCATGTAGTCATCATGTCCGGCGGAACAGGGAACCCATTCTTTACAACAGATACCGGGTCATCGTTGCGAGGCATCGAAATCGAAGCTGATGTTATGTTGAAAGGGACACGGGTAGATGGCATCTATACGGCTGATCCGGAGAAAGACCCGACAGCAACCAAGTTCTCAGACATCACGTATGACGAGATTTATACACGTGGGCTGAAGGTGATGGACCTGACGGCCACGACTATGTGTAAAGAGAATAATCTTCCTATCGTAGTGTTTAACATGGACAAGAACGGAAACCTGAAAAAGGTAATGGAAGGAGAAAACATCGGGACTTACGTTCATAATTGAAAAAGGATTCCTATATTTGTACACAGATAGTTCTATTTACGTTAAAAGATAAAACTGATTATTATGGTCGATACAAAGAAATTCGTGAAAGAGGCAGAAGAAAAAATGGAATCTGCTATTCTTTATTTAGATGAACAGTTGGCCCATATCCGTGCCGGCAAGGCAAATCCGAAGATATTGGATGGGATCCGTGTTCC
>DWYO01000164.1 GCA_019118725.1 Candidatus Parabacteroides intestinavium
GTGCAGAAAATTATCCAATATAAAAGAATCAGTCCGTATTTTTTCATCTTATTTGAGTTTTAGAATATTCACAAAGCTAAACAATATATCGAAATAAATTCTTTGCTTTTTTGATAAAATACTTTCCAAAACTGACCTTTTTTTCATCAAGGCAACAAAAAACGAGTTGACATGTATACAAGTTTGCTACAAGACTCATTGATAAAGAAATCTTATCAACTCGTCATCGTATTAACTTGTACGCTTGCCAACCCGCATTAAAAAAATTCCAACAGACCTCTCCCCTTACGAGAAGTCATGAAGGTTCATTATTTCGGATCAATACGTACCATCAAATGGTCCTTCGGTATCTGCTCACCAATGTGGACATTCACTTCAGAAACTACACCTGAAACCGGAGCTACTATCCGATTCAGCATCTTCATCGCCTGATGAATCAACAATAATTGACCGGCTTCAACTTCATCGCCCACCTTTACTTCCAATTCTACAATTGTACCCGGCAGATGAGAAATTACATCTCCCACATAAGGTTTATGCCATACCGGACGATTCTTGAATTTCTCGGTCAGCGTAGTCTTGTACTTACGTGCGGTAACAACAAAGTCTACTAATTCTTTCTGTTCTTTTTCCATATCCCAAAGTCATTAGAACGGAGGCAAACCGTGTTTCTTGGCAGGACGGTATTCCTCTTTTGATTCAGAGAACTTCAAAGCATGCAGCAACAACGAACGGGTTTCTTTTGGCTCGATAACCGAATCAATAAATCCACGTGAAGCAGCTACATACGGATTGGCGAACTTCTCAGTATATTCTTTTACTTTCTCCTGGCGCATAGCCTCCTGGTCTTCTGCCGCCATAATTTCCTTACGGAAAATGATATTGGCTGCACCTTCCGGTCCCATTACGGCAATCTCAGCACTTGGCCAAGCAAATACAAAGTCTGCACCCAAGTGACGCGAGTTCATGGCAATATAACCGCCACCGTATGCCTTACGCAAGATAATCGTAATCTTCGGAACAGTTGCCTCTGAATAAGCATACAGCACCTTTGCCCCGTGACGGATCACACCAGCATGTTCCTGGTCGACACCCGGCAGATAACCCGGCATATCCTCCAAGGTAATGATAGGAATATTAAATGAGTCACAATAACGGATAAAACGAGCGGCCTTGTCTGCACTATCGCAATCCAACACTCCTGCCAAAACCATTGGCTGGTTAGCGACAAAACCTACCGTTTCGCCAGCCATACGGCCGAAACCAATTACGATATTAGAAGCCCACATCTGCTGGATTTCCAAGAAATCAGAATCATCTACAATGCACTTGATTACATCACGTACATCATAAGGCTGCTTCGGATCTGACGGAACAACCTCTTCGATATTCAGCATAGCCGAAGGTTCTTTCGGTTCGAATACTTTAGCGCGTTTCTCGTTATTCCAAGGAATAAAGCTGATCAAACGCTTAACTTGCTCAAAACATTCATGTTCGCTCTTCGCATAAAAATGAGCGTTACCCGTGATTTCCGCATGAACACGTGCACCACCCAAGTCTTCCATGGAAATATCCTCACCCAATACCGTCTTGATCACATTCGGGCCAGTGATAAACATTTTGGAAATATTCTCAACCACAAACACAAAGTCTGTCAAAGCCGGAGAATAAACAGCGCCACCGGCACACGGGCCTAAGATCAAAGAAATCTGCGGAATAACTCCCGAAGCGATCGTATTACGATAGAAGATCTCACCATATCCTGCCAAAGCGCCTACACCTTCTTGAATACGGGCACCACCTGAATCATTGATGCCGATAATCGGGCACTTCATCTTCAGGGCATGATCCATAATCTTGGTTATCTTACGAGCATGTTGCAAACCTAATGAACCACCGGCTACGGTAAAATCCTGTGCATAGATGCAAACCGGAGCACCAAAGATCGTACCCGTTCCAGTTACAACGCCATCACCCGGAAGATCTTTCTTATCCATACCGAAGTCACGGCCATCATGTTTTACAAACAAATCATACTCGTGAAAAGAATTCTTGTCCAAAATAGACAGAATACGGTCACGGGCTGTCATTTTTCCCATAGCGATTTGCTTCTCAATTGCAGCTTCGCCACCGCCTTTTTCCACTACGGCTTTCTTCTCCCGAAGGGCCAGAATGTTTTTACTTAAATCTGTCATAACTTTTTAATTTATTATTTACCTACAGCTTTTGCCCGATAAGAGCAACGTGCCGTACCTTTAATAATACTGTTCAACTTGCTTTTATTTAACTGACGCCGAATGGCGGATATATTATCAATAAAGACATGGCCTGTCAAATGCTCACACTCATGTTGTACAACGCGTGCCGCATAGCCAGACAGCTCCTCTTCATGCTCCTGCCACTCTTCATCTCTATATTTTATCCGAATTTTTACTGAGCGAGCCACCTTCTCATGAATACCCGGAAGGCTGAGGCAGCCCTCTTCCATCGAAACAGTCTCCTCACTCTTTTCCAAGAAAACAGGATTGATCATTGCACGTTTGAATCCCTTACACTCAGGGAAATCATCCTTCAAGACATCCGCATCGATAACCAGCACTTGCAAAGACAAACCAATCTGCGGACCGGCTAATCCGACTCCATCCGCATGATACATTGTCTCGTACATGTCTTTAATTAATTGTTTTAATTCAGGATAATCTTGAGGAACCAATTCAGCCTCTTTTCGCAAAACTGGCTGACCATACAAATATACCGGTAAAATCATATATTTTATAATTGATATTTTATAATTGATATTTTTTACTTTCCAAATATGCTTGAAGAATTATAACTGCGCTAATTTCATCAACCAGCCCCTTTTCCTGACGTTTCTTTTTTTTCAATCCGCCATCCAACATGGCCTGATGAGCCATTACCGATGTAAAACGTTCATCATAATAGGCCACCGGGATATCTGGAAGCGTTCGTTTCAAATGCTTCACAAAGGCTTCGACATAGCGCATATTTTCAGAAGGTTCATTATTCATTTGTTTCGGCTCACCGACCACAAACAAATCTACGGGCTCTTTCGCAACATAGTCGCTCAAAAATTTGACCACCTCTCCGCTTGGAACTGTAGCCAAGCCATTTGCTATCATCTGCAAAGTGTCTGTCACGGCTATTCCCGTACGCTTTCTACCATAATCTATTGCTATAATTCTTCCCATGGGCGCAAAGATACGATATTTATACATATCCGATTACACATAAACCGAAAAACTGTGCATCTTTTTTCTCAATAAGCATTCTTTTCCCCCTTAAACATATTCAATAATGTCACTACGATTATTTTCAAATCCAAAAAGAAAGACCAGTTCTCAATATACCAGACATCTCTTTTGACACGCCCTTCCATCTGTTCTAAGGTTTTGGTCTCT
>DWYO01000165.1 GCA_019118725.1 Candidatus Parabacteroides intestinavium
AAATGTATGTTGAGAAAGTTTTGGATAAAGAATAAAAATGGAGGCTTGTTGAGTCTCGTTTTATGTTTTATGTTATGGATTCCTACTATGCTCCAGGCCTCTTCGCCTGAAGATGATACTTATCCGACACCGGAAAGGCTTTTTTATATTGCCCGTAGTCTGAACCGGAATCTGGTTTGTTATGATGCCAATCTGAAGGAGGGAAAACTCGATTTGAACACTCCTGTTGAAGTATATTGGTTGAACCGGACAGATCGTCCCGGTCATACGAACGGATTAAATTTTATTCAGCGCAAATTGGCTTACGGATATAAGGTGGTACAGCGTGAGGATGATGCCTGCCAGATCGTTCTCAGTGCTTATGAACGTAACATCTCTATTCGGAAAGATCAAGGACGCTATCAGGCTTTTGTGGATATTCAGGGGGCACCGGCCCGGTTGGTTTCACTTTATGTGAAAACCAAACCGAATAGTTCTGTATCGGTCGAATATGTCGAGCTTCAAGGCTATGCGGTCTCAACCGGCAAATGGGTTACGGAAAGGATAAAGAACTGAAATGAATAAAAAAATATCCACAGAAACACGGTGCAATTAAAGATTAAAAGCTCCGTGTTTCTGTGGATCCGTGTTAGAATGATTAGAACCTCCAGCCTAAATTGATTTGGAGGACACTATTGCGGCATTTATCGAACTCCTCTTTCAGATATTCGCTGGTCGTATCGCCATAATCGAATGTATTTGTCAGGCCAATGTTGTAATTGAGAGATACATTCAGCCCCATGTCAAACTGATATCCGGCTCCGATCCCAATGCTGAAATCAAATACTTTTACAATATCCTTGATATCCATATCCTCTCCCGATCCTTCGAAGTTTACGGCATCCGCATTCAGACTGCTCTGCACATTAAATCCGAATTGCGGTCCGGCAAACAGATAAAGCCCGTCATACACATAATACTTCGCATAGATAGGAATATTCAGGTAATCCATATCGTAGGTCAGATCTCCATCTACCAGCATATCGTCCATAGCCACATACACATCGCTCCGTGTACCTTGCATGGAGTAATAGATGCCCGGCTCGATGGCAAAGTCCTCAAAGATAGGGAACTCAGCGGCAACACCGATGTTCAGGCCCGGGGTCATGCTTCCATCGGTATTTGTCAGATTGGCGAAGCTCATACCGATTTTCGGTATGAAATGGAACTCTTGCGCTTGTCCGAATTGGAAAGTGAAAGCTGCAATAAGCAACAACAGATACTTTTTCATAAGCGAATCTCCTATAGTTTTGAGTTTATAAGTTTCTAAGTTTGATAGTTTGAGATTATGCTTCAACTGAAAAACTCATAAACTCAAAACCAACAAGCTTATATTCTTACTTTATAACGTTGATTATCTATACATATAACATATATGCCGCGTGAAAGTTCATAACGTTTGGTGCCGATTTGCATTTCCTGTTTGATAATCGAACCGTTCATGCTTACGATGATAACCTCGGCCGGTTGGGTAGTTTGTACATAAACCCCTCCTTCTTGCGTATAAACTTTGGCTTGCTCTACATCTTCGATGCCGGTCGGTTTGTCCGGTTCGTCCGGATAACTCTCCATTGCCAAGACCGGAGCCACAATTTCTCCATTTTCCCCTCCGGCTATACCTGCCGCAGGGACTTCGTCCGAGCCTCCGCGTACTGTGCCTACATTATAACAAGCCTCGATTATATCTCCGTCCGCCTCGCCAACGATACCGGCTACATATTCGTTCCCTATAACTCCTCCTTCGTTATAACAATAGGCTATTTGGGCTTCTTGGGCAGAACGTAAAGGCGTTAAAGAATAGATTTCTCCTACGATTCCTCCTACGTATAAATCTCCTTCTACCACTCCAGAGTTGATGCAACTTCGCGTGGTGCCTCCTTCTTCATTTCTCCCGACGATACCGCCTATACCATCATCTCCGCTGATATGTCCGCTATTGGAACAATAGGTTATCGTACCTCCGTAATTCAATCCGCATATACCTCCTTTCCGGTCCTGATTATCCTGTAGGGCGCGGACATCTCCGCTGTTGGTGCAATACTGGATCGTGCTTCCTTCGCTATATCCGCAAATTCCTCCGTTGCATTTATAGGCGCAATCTATATCCGCCGAGTTATGGCAATCTGTTATCGTGCTATTTTTGGCATATCCAACCAATGCACCGAAGCCTCCTTCATCGGTTATATCGCCTAAGTTTGATAAATTTCCGGCCACCTTCAACTCCCGGATTGTGGCGTTCTCGATATGTCCGAACACGCCTACCTCATTATACCCCGAATGGATGCTTACCGTAACCGTATGCCCGTTTCCTAAGTATCGGACATAATTCAGGAAAAATATCAGATGATTTTTGGGGGCTTTACTTTTTTATGGGTTGTAGGAGATGTAATGACGAATCACGCTTGATCACCCGCTCTTTTCCCCGATTATCGAAAACGATGCGAACACCATCCTGTTTATGGGAAGGTCGGGAAGCCGGGGATGAGATGGAATAGAATTGATTAGGTCGTTTTTTCATCCCTAAGTATTGATTTATTCAAAAAAAGGTTCTATCTTTGCAGCCCGAATGAGTTCGTAAATAATAAATAAATAGATAGAAAGATGAAAAGAACATTCCAACCGTCTAACAGAAAAAGAAAGAACAAGCACGGCTTCCGTTCAAGAATGGCTACGGCTAATGGCCGTCGCGTGTTAGCTGCTCGTCGCGCTAAAGGCAGAGCAAAACTGACAGTGTCTGACGAATACAACGGATAATTTATCCCGTTTGTAGCGAAAAGGTATAAGGAAAGTAGAGGTTTTTTAGGGAAAGCCTTTACTTTCTTTGTTTTTATACCTACCTTTGGACGTTGGTTTGTAAAGAAGGCAAGAATTATATAGTTAGAATATGAGTACTCGTTTTGTGAAGATATTGAAGAATCCGTTTGTTGTAAGTTTCCTGTTGGCTATCCTGATAGGATGGGGACTGATTTACGGAACTTTGTTGTGGCTGGATTCTTATACGCGCCATAATCAGGCGGTTGTAGTACCGGATGTGAAAGGTATGACGGTAGATGAGGCGGAACCCTCGTTGGCGGAAAGGGGATTGCGTTATAATATAATCGATTCGGTATTCTCGAAGGATGTCCCTCCGGGTGCAATTGTTGAGGTGGTCCCGGCTCCGGGGTCGAAGGTGAAGCAGGGACGTATCCTGTTTGTAACGATCAATGCGAATACTTCGCTGATGGCAGTCCTTCCGGAGGTGGCAGATTTATCTTTCCGTCAGGCATACGCTTTGTTGCGGTCGTTGGGATTTTCATCGGTCGAAGTAAAGTATATTCCGGGTGATTATCGGAATCTGGCTATCGGGGTGGAATGGAACGAACGTCCGGTTGAGCCGGGGCGGCATATCCCGTTGAATGCCCGTTTGGTGCTGATAGTCAGCAGTGGAGAGGCTGAGATTGATTCTACCGCATTGGATAGTTTGAATATGCTTCCGATAGAGCCGTTGGATAGTGAAGTTGAAAATTGGTTTTGAATATGGCGGATTGGTTAGATGAAATAGAAGACGAGCAGGCTGATGAGCTGCTGATGGACGATGATGAGTCGGGGGTAGTGATTACTTCTCCGGAGATACAGCCGGGCTTGTATGAACATTTTAAGGTAACCGCTGATAAGGGCCAGTCGTTGCTTCGGGTGGACAAGTTTCTGGTGGCACGTATCGTAGGTGCTACACGGAACCGTATCCAGCTGGCGGCTGATGCCGGGTGTATTTGGGTGAACGGTAAGGCGGTCAAGAGCAATTACCGGGTGAAGCCTTTTGATGTGGTGCAGATCGTGATGAATCGTCCGCGCCGGGAGACAGAAATCATTCCACAAGATATTCCTTTAAACATAGTCTATGAAGATTCCGACCTGTTGGTTATCAATAAGCCGGCAGGTATGGTTGTGCATCCGGGGCATGGAAATTATACCGGAACGATGCTGAATGCCATCGCTTATTATTTGCGTGACGAGCAGCATTTCGACCCGTCCGACCCGCGGTTGGGTTTGGTACATCGGATCGACAAAGATACTTCCGGTTTATTGGTGATCGCCAAGACCCCGGAGGCGAAAAGCCATTTGGGATTGCAATTCTATCATCACACTACCAAGCGATGTTACCGGGCTGTGGTTTGGGGGCAATTTCAGGAAGATGAAGGAACTGTGATTGGGAATATCGGCCGTAGCCCGAAAGACCGTATGCAGATGACCGTCTTTCCGGATGGAGACCAGGGGAAATATGCCGTGACGCATTATCGGGTATTGGAACGTCTGGGCTATGTGACGCTGGTCGAGTGCCGGCTGGAAACGGGGCGTACGCACCAGATCCGTGTTCACATGAAGCATATCGGGCACACTTTGTTCAATGATGCGCGTTATGGCGGAAATGAGATACTGAAAGGAACGACTTTTTCTAAATACAGACAATTTGTGCAAAATTGTTTCGCTATTTGTCCACGCCAGGCCTTGCATGCGAAGACATTGGGATTCATTCATCCTACAACCGGCGAGGAGCTGTTTTTTGATTCCGAAATGCCGGACGATATGCAACATCTGATAAGCAAATGGCGTACATACGCAACGACTAAAGAGATCGAATTATGAAGAAAAACATTGCTATCGTAGCAGGAGGTGATTCCTCCGAAATCGTGATTTCCTTAAAAAGTGCTGAAGGGATTCATTCTTTTATTGATAATGACAAATATAATTTATATATTGCCAT
This sequence comes from Candidatus Parabacteroides intestinavium, assembly GCA_019118725.1. Lineage (GTDB taxonomy): Bacteria > Bacteroidota > Bacteroidia > Bacteroidales > Tannerellaceae > Parabacteroides > Parabacteroides intestinavium. Next base: position 4,781 of record DWYO01000165.1, read on the forward strand.
CGTAAAACATGACGGTTGGTTTGTGCAGCTCCCAAGTGGAGAGCATGCGCCTATCGACAAGGCCGATTTCAGTTTCCTCGAAGGAGGAGTGAAGAAGTTGTTTGACTTCGCCTATATTACCATTCATGGGACTCCGGGCGAGGACGGACGCTTGCAAGGATATTTTGACATGATCGGTCTGCCTTATTCCTCATGCGGTATGCTGGTTAGCGCATTGACTTTTAATAAATATGTGTGCAATCATTACTTGAAGGGATTTGGTGTGCGGATAGCGGACTCGGTGTTGTTGCGGGCTGATTGTAAGCGGGTGGATCCGGATACGGTTATCGGCCGTTTGGGATTGCCTCTCTTTGTGAAGCCGAATGATGGCGGAAGTAGTTTCGGAATAACGAAAGTGAAGGCTGCGGAAGAGTTGCAACCGGCCGTTGATAAGGCTTTTGCTGAAGGGCATGAGGTTGTCATTGAGAGTTATATAAAAGGAACGGAAGTAACATGCGGTTGTTATAAGGTAAAAGGCAAAGAGGTGCTATTACCATTGACGGAAGTCGTTACGCAGAATGAGTTTTTTGATTTCGATGCCAAATACAACGGACAGGTGCAGGAGATCACTCCGGCAAGAATCTCTCCGGAACTGACCGCCAAGGTCCAGCAGGAGACTTCTCGGATCTATGATATTTTGGGTGCGAAGGGACTGATTCGTGTGGATTATATCATTCCAGAAGACGGGAACCCCTGCCTGCTGGAAATCAATACGACACCGGGTATGACGGCTACCAGCTTTATTCCTCAGCAGGTTCGGGCTGCCGGATTGACTATGACCGATGTGATGAACGATATTATTGATAACGAGTTAAACTAAGTGATATGGATAGAGAAACAGCTTCTCCTAATTTTGAAGATATTCGCCCACTAAATCAAGATGAGGTGCAATCTGCCATTGAAGAACTTTTGGCTTCAGACGAATTTCGCTCTGCGATTCGTTATATCAAGCCGAATTTGAATTGGGATGAGTTCGCAGCTACTATGCGGGCTTGCAAAACCAAAGAGCAATTCAAATCGACATTGGGGTATGAGGCCGTGATGACGGTTGCCCAAAAGACAACTTTCTCATTGACGGTTTCGGGGCGTAGCCGTTTGCCTGAAGGAAAACCGGCGTGTACCTTTATCTCCAACCATCGGGATATCGTGTTAGACGCATCGTTCTTGAATCTGATTTTGTTTGACGTGGGATATGGCCTGACGCAAGTTGCCATCGGGGATAATCTGCTGATTCGTCCTTGGATAGAGACGTTTGTCCGGCTGAATAATAGCTTTATTGTAAAACGGGGCGTTTCTGTACGTCAGATGCTGGAAGTAAGTTATACTTTGTCTGCTTACATTCACCATACGATCAAGGAGACAAAGGAGTCCATTTGGATCGCGCAACGTGAAGGACGTGCCAAAGATTCAAATGACCGCACGCAGCCCAGTGTGCTGAAGATGCTTAATATGGCGGGCGGTAAAGATATCCTCTCTAATCTGGCAAGTCTGAATATTGTTCCGGTTTCTATTTCGTATGAATATGACCCTTGCGATTATCTCAAGGCAAAGGAATTTCAATTAAAGCGTGATAATCCGGATTATCACAAGACGCAGCAGGATGACTTGCTGAATATGGAAACAGGTATATTAGGAAACAAGGGACGTGTCCATTTTACCATTGGCAACCGGATTAACGATCGCCTTGCTGAATTGGATCCGGATAAAGACAAGAATGAGCTTTTTGTGGAGGTGGCAGGTATTATAGATAAGGAGATTTATACACACTACCGCTTCTATCCATGTAATTATGTCGCATACGATTTGTTGCATGGAACACGCCGTTTCTCTGACCATTATGGATTAAAAGATAAGAAAGAGTTTGAAACGTACCTGCAAGGACAGCTGGATAAAATAGATATTCCTCATAAAGATGAGGCATTCTTGCGGCGGAAAATATTAGAGATGTATGCCAATCCGTTAGTGAATAATCTCTCCTTGAGTTTATAAGTCTTATATGGAGGTGAGATAGCTTTTAACCCAAAGTCTAATGACCGATTTGGGTTTAATTCAAAAATTCAGAAACGAAATATATAAAGCCCCGAAACGGAAATCTCCGGAACGGGGCTTTTTTAGATTTTTACTCTTCCACATATCGGAGAATGTCTGTTGCTTTTTCGGCGATATATTTCGGATGATAATCTTGTAATTCGTTGACCGGCCGGAATCCCCATGTCACACCACAGGCATCAACTCCCGCATTGATGGCAGTCTGCATATCGACATTCGAATCTCCTACATACAGTGTATCTTCTTTTCCTGCATTGGCCTGCTTGAGGATATCATAAACAATCGTAGGATCCGGTTTGGTACTGATACCTTCGCGTTGCCCCAGGATAGCGACAAAGCGGATTCCCGGGAAGAAATGCGGAACAAGCTTCTCTGTAGCAGCTTGGTATTTATTGGAGGCTACAGCTATTTTTAGGCCTTTCTTTTGCAGGATTTCCAATACATCCGTGATTCCCTCATACGGGCGACTTAAATCTGCGTTATGCTTATCGTAATGGATTAGAAAATCCTGACGGATGGCCTGGATATTTTCCGGAGTCTTTTGCCCTTCCGGCAAGGCACGTTCGAAGAGTTTATTGATACCATTTCCCACAAAATAATTGTATTCATGCATTTCGTGGGTTGGAAAGCCATTCTTTTCTAATGCGTAATTTGTACTATGTGCCAGATCGGCAATAGTGTTTAATAGCGTACCGTCAAGGTCGAATATCACTAGTTTCTTCATATTTGTCTAACCTCTTATATCTTTTTGACAAAGGTAAACAAATCATTTTATATATACAAAAAGCCGACTTCGGTACCGAAGCCGGCTTTTCTAATTATGGAGGATAAGAAATTACTTACCAGAGAGTTTTTCTTTCAAAGCAGCGAGTTCTTCGATATCTCCTAATGTTGTCTTCTCCAATGGAGTAGAAGTTACATTGCTTTCCTCTTTCTTGCTGTGCTTAGTTTTCTTTTCAGCTGCAGCTTCTTTCTTAGCGCTCTTGTGTTCATCTTCGTAAACACGGCTATGAGACAAGATGATACGCTTAGCATCCTTGTTGAATTCGATTACCTTGAACGGAAGTTTCTCGTCAACCTGAGCTTGAGAACCGTCTTCCTTGATCAAGTGCTTCGGAGTTGCGAAACCTTCTACGCCGTAAGGCAAAGAGATAACCGCACCCTTATCCAACATTTCGATGATAGTTCCTTCGTGAACAGAACCGATTGTAAAGATTGTTTCGAATACATCCCAAGGATTTTCTTCCAATTGCTTGTGACCTAAGCTCAAACGGCGGTTTTCCTTATCGATTTCCAATACTTGAACTTCGATGTCAGCACCGATCTGAGTGAATTCAGACGGATGTTTGATTTTCTTTGTCCAAGACAAATCAGAAATGTGGATCAAACCATCTACACCTTCTTCGATTTCAACGAATACACCGAAGTTAGTGAAGTTACGAACCTTAGCCATGTGGCGAGAGCCAACCGGGAAGCGTTCTTCGATGTTCTCCCATGGATCCGGTTTCAATTGTTTGATACCAAGAGACATCTTACGTTCTTCGCGATCTAATGTCAGGATTACAGCTTCTACTTCATCACCTACCTTCATGAAGTCCTGAGCAGAACGCAAGTGCTGAGTCCAAGACATTTCAGAAACGTGAATCAAGCCTTCAACACCCGGAGCGATTTCAATGAATGCACCGTAGTCAGCCATAACCACTACTTTACCCTTAACCTTATCGCCTACCTTCAAGTTCGGATCCAAAGAATCCCATGGATGCGGAGTCAGCTGCTTCAAACCTAATGCGATACGCTTCTTCTCGTCATCGAAATCCAAGATAACTACGTTGATCTTCTGATCCAAATGAACGATTTCTTCCGGATGAGAAACACGGCCCCAAGACAAGTCTGTGATGTGGATCAAACCATCTACGCCACCCAAGTCGATGAATACACCGTAAGAAGTGATGTTCTTGACAGTTCCTTCCAATACCTGACCTTTTTCCAGTTTAGAGATGATATCTTTCTTCTGTTGTTCCAGTTCAGCTTCGATAAGAGCCTTATGAGATACAACCACGTTCTTGAATTCCTGATTGATCTTAACAATCTTGAATTCCATTGTCTTGCCAACGAATACATCATAATCGCGGATTGGCTTAACGTCAATCTGAGAACCCGGCAAGAAGGCTTCGATGCCGAATACGTCAACGATCATACCACCCTTCGTGCGGCACTTGATGTAACCCTTGATAATTTCATCATTTTCGAGTGCTTCGTTAACACGTTCCCAAGAACGAGAAGCACGCGCTTTTTTGTGAGAAAGGATTAATTGTCCTTTTTTGTCTTCTTGGCTTTCAATGTAAACTTCTACCTGATCGCCTACTTTCAAATCCGGATTGTAACGGAATTCTGACATAGGAACTACGCCATCCGACTTAAATCCGATGTTTACTACAACTTCACGCTTGTTCATTGCAGTTACCGTACCCATTACCACTTCTTTGTCTTTTACTGTGTTCAGGGTCTCGTCATACGTTTTTTCAAGGTCTGCCTTGCTTACGTCTCCGTAAGAATCGCCCTTTTCAAGAGCATCCCAATCGAAGTTTTCGATGGGTTGGATGTTCTTTAAATTTTCCATTCTAAAATTGTTAATACTAAATTTGTTTTTGTTTTTTAATTAGTAAGTTAGACATTATGTTGCCTCTCTCAAAAATCAGCTGCAAAGGTAATGCTTTTTTCTGATTTACAAGCTAATTCCGATTGAAAATAAGCCTGTTTTCAGTTTTTTAGGCATCAGTGCCATCAGAAGTTGAGGTTTATGCCACCCATGATGTTGATGCCTTGCATCGGATAGCCGTAATACATCTCATAGTCCTGATTCAGCAAATTGTTTACCTTAACATATACGCCGAATGTGTCATTGAAGGTGTAGGATCCGACAAGGTTCAGCTCATTGATGTTATCAAGTTTGATGTTTTTATATCCACCTAACTCGGTATAACGGTCAGTTGCCAGATAATAGTTCAAACCAATGGCCAGTTTCTCTATCGGTTTAATGGTTACATCGGCATTCAGTTCCATCTTCGGTTTGCCGTAAACATAATCCAATTCCGCATTAGGCTCACCTCCTATCCAACTATCTCCGAAGTTCCCTTTCCAATTATTATAGACTCCTTTCAGACTGATATCCAAGAAATTCTGGTACTTGTACTTCAAATCGGCTCCAGCGAAGAAACGTTTTGTGTCAATATCAGACATGGCATACATCAATCCGCCAAAATCCTCTTCGTTGAAGGTGCGTCCCGAAAGGAACAGGCAATCGCTCGATGCAATCCGATAACCGGCAAAGATATCAAACCAGAAACTCTTTGCCACGCCACTTTTGATGCCTACTTGTCCGTTCAGCCATTCGCGAGTCGGAGCTATTTCTTCTGTAGGATCCACATAGCGGTTTACCAGCGAAGTCTCGTAAGCACTGTTCGAATAGAGTCGGCCTTTGGCATTCAGGTAAAGCACCGTCCGGTCGGCCACTTCGACATCAGCAGACACGTTAGGCGAGGCGGTAAAGGAATTATCCTCGCCCGTCACGAACATCACGTTTGCACCTAATTGTACATTCCAACTGTCTCCGCCAATTCGATAGTAGGGAGTCAGAATGATTTCCGCATGATTCTGGAAGAGGCAGATCCCCTTGCCGGGTTCATAAGCCGGTAAATCGTACGCGAAATATTCCACTTGTCCGGCCAGACCGATACGCTGATTCTCATGGAAGAGCGCATTAATATCCAGTTTGGCATCCAAGGTATGCTCCGTAGGCCCGTCAAATGCTTTGCTTACACCATATTTATGAGAGAAATTGATGTAATCCACGTCCACCAGGTAAAAGACATCCGCATCCTCTTTCGCTTCCACACCGATATTCGCCTTGATGGTCTGGTTGACCTGATTCGTCTCCTTATCAGCGGTACGAATTAACTCCTGTTGAGGTTTAGAAGAAACATCTCCGATAGGAATGCCATAATAATTGAATCCGGTATAATTGTATTGGACTCCCATATTCAGGATGGCCTTCTCGAATAGGTGGGAAAACTTCAATCCGCCCAGATTGTCATTCAGTTTCGCTTTCCAATCAGTAGAAGAACCTTCTGTACTTGCATAGCCCGAAAAATATTTGTCATAATCCGGTTCCCAATTCGTTGACCGGTGCGAAAAGAAGACATTCAGCTTGTCTTTTTCCGTACTGAGAATATGATATCCGAAATCCCCGTTGATGTTCAGATGCATTCCTGCGCCCAGATTCAGATATCCGCGTCGCTTATTAGCCTTCAATTGCGTCATGACATTTCCCGAAGGCAACACCGTGATCGCCTTTTCGGGTTCGGTCGGTGTGGTGAAAGATGAATAGTCTATAGCGCGTTTTGTCACCTCCGGTTCCTTGATTTCCGGCAGGGTATTCACCTTGTTCGCATCCTGGACGGTCGGGTCATACTCGCGTTCCAGCGTCATCTCCCGGTCCAGTTGATCCTTCTCTTTCTTTTCTTGGGCTGAAATCGTAACGGCTGAACCCAGCAAGACCGCTACACAAAGCACTTTCTGATATGTTGTTTTCATCTTCTTTGTTTCCTCCTTACTTTAAGTTCGCCAAACGACTTTCGATCATTTCCTGGATATTGTCTTCTCCTTGATAATTCTTTTGCAGGCTATTCAAATAAACCCTTGCCTGGCCCGTATCGCCCTTACGGATATAGATATCCGCCCAAAGGATGAATCCGCGTGCCAGCCAGTACTGATGCGGTGTTCCGTTTTTGGCAAAGTCCTCCAATACCGCCTCGGCATTTTTATCATCGTTCGCGTCATAATAAAGTTGTGCCAGCAGATATTTGGCTTCTGCCCCCTCGGCCGTTCTCGTATCTTTGCTCAGAAGTTTCAAATCCGCCAGAGCTTTCGATTCCTGTCCCATCTCCATATACGCTTTGCACCGTACATAACGAGCCTCGTTGGCTATTTCGGGCGATACTTTCGGATTTTTCAACAATTGATTGGCCCCGGCAAGAGCCTCCTTCTGATTCCCCACTTTCAAGGCGCAACGCATCAAGCCTAAAGCGGCAGCTTCCTTATTATCCGGGCTTTCTGCAATCTCCTCCAGACGTTTGAAAGTTTCCAATGCCGTAGCAAAATCTTCCGTGAGGTATTCTATTTCCGCCTTGCGGGCCGTTGATTCTTCCAGGAACTTCCGGTCTCCGCTATCAATCACCTTTTGGAACATCGGCAAAGCCTCGTCATACTCTTTCAGGTTGAAAGCGATGCTAGCCAGATAGAAATTCGCGTTGATGCTGAAGGCTCCGTCCGGATAATTGGCCAGATAGTTCTGCATGCTCCGGCGTGCCCCCTCGTTATCGCCCCGCAAGAAAAGCTTCTCGGCGGCTATGTAGGTCAGCGAGTCCTGCTCATTTATATTAATATGTATATTCCCGCCCAACGAATTGACGTATGCCACGTAAGAATCCACGTCATTCATGTCGATGTAGACCGACTTCAGGTCTTGCAAGGCCACACGCGCCTCTTCGCTTCCGGGATAATGGCTGATCACCTCCTTATAGGCCTCGGCGGCTTTTTCAGGCTGGTTGGTGTTATAGTAAATCAATCCCATCTGGATGCCGGCTTTCCGGGCCAGGCTGCTTTCCGGATATTCGCTGATCAGTTTCCTGAAGGTCTGTGCTGCAGCCGAGTGGTTCTCCAGCAGGACATAAGTGCGTCCTTTCTCGAAGAGCGCATCATCCACATATTGCGATTCCGGATATTCGCGGATCAGCTGGTCCATGACCCGGATCTTTCCTTGATAATCCTTTTGCAATCCCAAAACGAATCCCTGTTGGTAAACCGAATAGTCCCCGGCAGAAGGCAATATTTGCGAAGCCTTGTTGTAACTCTCTTCGGCCGCGGCAAATTGGCGGTTCTGGAAGAGGCAATCTCCGATACGGTTATAGGCATCCGCATACGAAGCCGATGAATGGTCTGTCTCCGTATCGATATATTGACGGAACCGGTTCAAGGCTACGTCATAGTCCTGTTGCTTGAAGTAGCAATAGCCTAAGTTATAGAATGAAAGGGCATACATATCCGTTCCGCGTTGCTTCGTGTTGTTTTGATAAGTGCGGTAATCGGATATGGCGTTCTCGTATTCACCTTGCCGGTAATAACATTCGCCCCGCCAGAAGTAGGCGTCGCTCCGTGCCTCTTCGTTGTAGGTCCCCATCTGGATGGCGCGGGTAAAGAGTTGGATGGCATCATCCAGTTTCATATTGGCAAAGGCCTCCGTTCCCAGCTGGAAAAGGATATTCTGCTTGGCATCCAGAATCTTCAGGCTCGGATGCTGGATCTTTTCGATAGATTTCAGTGCCGCATCGTAATTCTTGGTGGTCAGGTAAGTCTCCACCAGGTAATCATTCACTTTGTCGGCATATTGCGAGTTCGGATAATCGTTCAGAAAATCCTCGAATATCGTAACAGACTCGCCAAAACCGGTAAAGGCCGTTTCATGAATCAACAACGCGTAATTATACATCGCCACTTCACGGATCTGGCTATCGAAAGACGAAGTGGCCGCGGCTTCGAACGCCATACGTGCCTTGTTCTTGTCGTTCAACTTCAGATAAGCCTGTCCTAAGTAAAGGTAAGCGTTCTGGGTCAGTGCGTCATTCTCGCTGACTACCATGCCCAGATTATTTACAGCTTTATCATATTCGCCATTATCAAAAAGGCATACGCCCAGCAGGTAAGTGTCTCCGCGTAAAGGATGATCGGTCTCCTTTACATACCGGTTCAGGTACCGGCGTGCCTTGTCTGCATTGCCTTGGTGGTAATACGAATTACCCAAAATCCGGTAAAGCTCTGTGTTGTTCGGGCTGTCCGGATAATTGGCCAGCAGCGCTTCGCCCTCTTGGATAGTCCGGTTGTATTTGCTTTGGATAAAATAAATCTGCGTGATGTAATAAGCGGATTGTTCCTTGAATTCGGGATTCTCTTTTAACGCTTCAAATTCGACCCGTGCCTGATTGTATTTCCCGTCGGCATAGTCGATATACGCCACATAGTAGGCCGATGCATCCCGGTATTTATGTCCGATTTGCTGGATCCGGTCAAAATAGCTCCGCGCCTGCTTCCGGTCGCCGGTCTGTAACAACGAATAGGCCCGTCGGAAGGTATATGCCTCCTGCTCATCGGTACTCAACATATCGACATCCGCTTCATGGAAACGGGACAAGGCTTCGTTGTATTCACCTTTGCCGAAATAGACCGAACCGATCAGGTAGTTCACCACATCCGTGTGGCGCGAATCGGGATAATTTTCCAGATAGCGTTGTAACGCCTCTTCTGCATCCGGCAATCCCTGCTCAAAAGCGGAATAGGCCAACATGTAGTCTGCTTCTTGAAGCAAATCGGCATCTGTTGAATGAGCTTTGTAGGCATTCAGCTTATCCATACAGCCCGAATAATTCTTCAGGCTGAACATCTCCTTGCCTTCTGCGAACAAGCGTTCCGGAGTACCGAATTGGTATGAACGTTGCGCGTCCGCCAGGTGCGAGCCCAGAACCAAGCACAAGGGAATCAGTATTCTTTTCATCACACTCTTTATTTTATGAGTTTATGTTTCTACTTCTTTAATCCGCAAATATACAGATTTATTTCCGCCTCGCAAGGACTTTAGGGATAAATATAGTAAGTGCTGTGGATCTTTGTCATAATTTTGTGCCGTCCTTTATGCCTTTTGGCTTGTTTTTGTCCTTTTTATCGGCTTATCCCCTCTTTCCAGATTCTCTTTACCGGCTGGATGAAGCGTTCGATCAGCCTCAGGTCGTCGGTGATGATCTCGGCGGTTGCCGGCATCTCCTGCAGGACAGGCAGCGTATGGCCGTAGTTGGTCTGTAGTCCGTCCGTTCGTGAAGTCTATTTCTACTCTATAATTATTTTCGGCCAGGAACGGAGATACTGAAGCTGTTTCTCCGTTACCACCTCCTGCTCATAAAACTTTGGGTCGGGCTCCAGCAGCAAGGCGGTTCCGGTCTCCTCATTGTTCACCTTCGTGCTAAACCAGTAGGAGTTGAACTCGGCTTCTTTGTACACTATCTTCCCCGCTGCTGCAGCGTGATCCGCACACCCGATGTCCGAACCGATACTCTCCACGGCATCGCTGATACCGAGCATAGACACCCCTTCCCACGTGATGAACGCCTTACTTGCTAAATATTGAATAGAATATTTTTCCATAATATTTAGCAATCATTCGAAGACAAGTAGGGCCACAATCCGTAAATAAGAAGGAAAATTCTTTTCGTTTTTGAATAAGCTGTATTTATTCAAATTTGAGACCATAAGAATTAAGTTGTTAAACAATAGAATCAAATAATATTTTAGAGAATTAAATGTCTAAAGTTTTATTACTTGTTCCGCATAAACTT
>DWYO01000166.1 GCA_019118725.1 Candidatus Parabacteroides intestinavium
ATCGTCAAAAGTCTTCATGATTTGATCCATCGGGGTATTAATCACAATCTTCGCCGGAGCAGATACCATAAACTTCGACACCCGGAATCGGGTATACAGTTCCGGACGGAACATGATATTCCGTATATTATCAAGCAGCACAATACCCAACAATACTCCCCGCTCATCTACAACCGGAAATACATTCCGGCTACTTCGGGCAATAACCTTCACCATATCCCCCAATGTCATATCCGGAGAAACAGGCTGGAAATCCCGTTCTATGATGCTATCCGCACTCAAAAGAGTCAGGACGGCTTTATCTTTATGATGAGTCAACAACTCCCCTTTTTGGGCAAGTCGCATCGAATAGATACTATGCGGCTCGAACATCAGAATCGTTATATAAGAACCTATCGACACAATCATCAACGGAAGGAACAAATCATATCCACCGGTCAGTTCGGCAATCAGGAACACCCCTGTCAAGGGAGCATGCATCACTCCAGCCATTACCCCGGCCATCCCCATAAGCGCGAAGTTCTTTTCAGACAAATACATGGTAAACGCAAAATAATTAGAAACATGCGCGAAAATAAAACCGGCGATACACCCCAAATACAAACTTGGAGCAAAAATACCACCACATCCACCACCGCCATTGGTAGCACTCGAAGCAAATACTTTCGCCAGCAAAATTAATCCCAAAAAGAAAATGATTCCGAAATAAGAATCGTTCAACGAATAGAACGTACTATTGTCCATAAGCCCGATAAACTGGCCATTCAGCAACGAACCGATAGTATCATATCCCTCACCATACAACGGAGGAAAAAGGAAAATGAGAAGACTAAGCGTAACACCGCCCATAGCGAATTTCTTCCAATAGGAATCGGCATATTTCCGGTAAAAGCCCTCAATCCAGTTCATGACCCGCGTAAAATACAAAGAGACCAGTCCACAGAAGATTCCCAATAAAAGCACATACGGAATGCGTTCTATAATGAAAGGTTCGGTTTGCGAAAAACTAAACATAGCCTCCATGCCGGTAAAGATATAAGAAACGGTTGCAGCCGTGACCGATGTAATCAGCAAAGGCAAGACAGAGGTCATCGTCAGGTCAAGCATCAGCACCTCGATCACAAAAACCAGCCCGGCAATAGGTGCTTTGAAGATTCCAGCTATCGCACCCGCGGCTCCACATCCCACCAGCAGCATCAAGGTCTTCTGTTCCATCCGAAACAAACGGCCCAAATTGGAACCGATAGCCGCCCCGGTCAGTACAATAGGGGCCTCGGCTCCTACCGAACCACCAAACCCGATCGTAATCGAACTCGCCATGATGGAACTCCACATATTATGAGGCTTGATCCGACTTTTACGTTGAGATATCGCATAAAGAATTTTAGTAACGCCATGACTGATATCATCCCGTATGACATACTTCACCAACAATCCGGAAACCAAGATACCAATCACCGGATACAGCAGATACAGATAATTGACCTGATCAGCCGCAAAATTGACCGAAAGCAGGTGCTGTATGAAGTGTATCAGATTCTTCAAAATAACAGCCGAAGCCGCTGTGCAGATTCCTACCAGGAAACTAACAATAAGCACAAAGTGTTTTTCCTTAATGTTGTTACTCCTCCACAAGAGGAATTTGTAAAACATGTCTCTAATACGTGTCATATTATACTCCTTTACCCGTAAGCACTGTTTTGATGGTATAAGCCAGAATGGCCATATCCAGTGCCAACGACATATTCTCATAATATATAATATCATAGTCCAGACGCTCCAACATCTGATCCACACTCCCGGCATATCCGTACTTCACCATCCCCAGCGAAGTAATGCCCGGCTTTACATTGTGCAACAGATAATAATAAGGAGCCCGCTGCACGATTTTATCTATGAAATACTTCCGTTCGGGACGTGGTCCCACCAACGACATATCTTCTTTCAGTACATTCCAGAACTGTGGAAGCTCATCCAGCCGGTATTTCCGAAGCACCGCGCCAAACGGAGTAATCCGCTTGTCATCCTCATGAGCCAACATAGGGCCGTTCTCTTCCGAGCTTTCATACATCGTACGGAACTTGTAAATCATAAAGGGACGTCCCCGGTAGCCAATGCGTTCTTGCTTATAAATGATAGGACCGGGCGAATCACGCCGTACCCGCCAGGCTATATACAAATATAAAGGTGAAAACAGCACCAAAACACATGCGGAAATCAACTTGTCGGCCACCCATTTCAGATTCTTTCCCGCAGGCGAAAAATTGTTCTCTGTAATATCCGCCAACGGTACTCCGCTTATTGTCCGCAAACGGACTTTCGAAAAGGGTATGGCCTGCTTGTCCATCCATACTTTTATCGGCATTTTATATCCGTAAAGCGTATAAAGGAACTGAGACAACGCTGCCCCATCCAGAGCCTCTGTTACCACAACCAGTTCATCCACCGGATGAATGTGCAGCAAACGGGATAAATCGGAGGCATTTCCCCACAACTTGTCCTTGCCGACCCGCACCTCTTCGGAAGGAACAGCCTGGACAAATCCCGATACCCGGTATCCGATGCGTTCCAATTGCCCGGCAATCTGAACTGCCCTTCCGCCAGCCCCTATCAGCAGGACCTTCCGTGCATATTTTCCGCCCTTCAATTGTTTCAGATAACGCGATGTAAGCCATATACGCGACAAATAGGTCAGTCCGAAATGTAATCCGAACAACTCAAACAGGAAATAATAATAGATTTCATACGAACGCGGAATCTCGTCTAATACCAACGTAAAGAAGACCACAAGCACGCCCACCAACGATGAGACCAAGGTCTGCCACAACTCACTGATCCGGTTACGTTCTAAAGGCCAGTTATAGTATCCGGAAAAATAATAGACGACCAGCCAGAAAGCAGGAATACACACCTGCCCGGCCAGCACCCGCGGATAAGACAAATATTCACCCAATGAGCTGGTCGTCTGGTAAGCGACAAAGTCATAGTACCTGCAAATATTGAAAATAAGCCAAGCTATCGCAGAAGTCAAAAAATCTGAAACAATATACCTTCCTATTTGCCAGTATTTGCCCATACTCTAATTTATCGGATTATTTGGAACAAGCCGCCTTTTCCCAATTTGATTATGCTGGAAGGAGCCGCCTTGCTCCTGTCATCCTGTCTATATTCCACAATATAATCTACCCCATTCCTTATCGCCTCCGATATCTCGCCGAAATTGGCCGGCGATGGATCTCCGCTCAGGTTGGCAGAGGTCGAGACCAAGGGTTTGCGAAACTGAAAGCAAAGCTTTTGGGAGAACTCCTCCCGAGAGACACGAATGCCGATGCTTCCATCCTCGCCCAACAAATTCGGAGCCAGATTCTTTCCCTGAGAATAGATAATCGTAAGCGGCTTGTCCGCCACGTCAATCAGGTCCCACGCCATGCCCGGAACTTCTTCTACATAAGTTTCTAGCTTAGCCACATTGTCTATCAATACCAGCATCGCCTTGTTATCCGCACGTTGCTTTAATTCATAGACCCGCTGTACTGCATCCTCGTTCGTTGCATCACAACCGATTCCCCAAATCGTATCGGTGGGGTATAAAATCAATCCCCCGTCACGCAGAACTTCGCACGCATTCTTTATGTCCTCTTGTATTGTCATAAAATAATTTTATATTAATAGGGCAAATATACAAACTTTTGTTTAGTTTCTGAAAAATTTTCCGTCTGAAGTCAATGCTCGTCCTCTTTCAGATACAAAAAATTATCTTTAAGCAAAAAATGCGCGTCATGATCGGCCAAGAAACGGACAACGGTCAACACTTTGTCTTGTGGAAAAGGAATAGCCTCACTAAGCTGAAGGACCGGCATAGGCTTATCTTTCAGTTGTTCGCAAAGAGCATTCCGGATAGCCTTATATTCGGCGTTATGAATTCCACTCTCATGCTTGGCCACACAAATATCACACGTACCACAATCTTTATCACTCTTTTCCCCAAAATAATCAAGCAGAATGCGTGTCCGGCAAATATGTTCGGCATGGATATATTCCAGAACTTTATTGATACGCGCCTCATTTCGGGTCTTCCGGTCTTCATAAGCCGAACGCGGGATACGGAGATAGCGTTGCTCTTCCCGGGTTTGCCGGTATATAATTAAAGGAGTCTTTTTCTCCGGTATGTATTTTACAATTTTATATTTGGAAAGACCGACCAACAACCGATAGACATCCTCCCGGTTGCATCCGGCACGAGTGGCTATCTGGCTTTCATTGATATACGCATAATCCGAGAACAGTCCGGTATATGAGCGCAGAATTACCTGAATAATCATATCCGTCAACGCATCCTGATGCAAGTATTTATATAACTCTTCGCGGGTGGCCGTAAAGAGCAGACGGGAAGCATTGTCGGCCTCTTCGACATATTCTATATACCCCGCCAGCTCCAGCAACTTCAAGGCATGATGCGTCTGGAGAATCGGGAATTTATAGGCCGCACAAAATTCGGAAAGGATAAAATCATGCACGGTATCCAGTCCGAAGCCCACCGCTATCTGATAATAATTTCCCAAAGCCTCATAAACTCGATAAATAAAAGCCTTTTCCGGGAATTCATCACTCAGCCGTTTCTTGAGCTGGGCTGAATCGATGGGCGAGCAGAGCGCTACCGCATAGGCTTTTTTCTCATCCCGCCCGGCACGTCCGGCTTCCTGATAATACTCTTCCAACGAGCTAGGCATATCTATATGGACTACCAGCCGGACATCCGGTTTGTCTATACCCATGCCGAAAGCATTGGTCGAGACGATAACCCGTGTCTCATCGTTTTTCCATTTGTTTTGCCGAACGATCTTTTCCTCATGGCTCAACCCGGCATGGAAATAGTTGGCGGAGATTCCCTCCTTTTGCAAATATTCCGCAATCTCTTTGGTCTTTTTCCGATTGCGGACATAAACGATAGCCGTACCCGGCACCCGATTCAATATATATACTAAGGTATGAAGCTTATTATCGGTATTGCGTACGATATAAGCCAAGTTCTTCCGGGCAAAACTTTTACAGAAGACATTCTTCTTGGGAAACAGAAGACGCTCCTGAATATCATCGACCACCTCCGGGGTAGCGGTAGCCGTTAGCGCCAACACCGGCACTCCGGGAAGCATCCGGCGGATTTCGGCAATTTTCAGATAAGAAGGGCGAAAGTCATACCCCCATTGAGAAATACAATGGCTCTCATCGACCACCAGAAGACACACCTTCATGGCCTGCAATTTGCTCTGAAACAATTCCGTCTCCAAACGCTCGGGCGAGACATAAAGGAATTTATAATCTCCGAAAATGCAATTCTCCAATTGGGTAATGATTTCATCCCGGCTCATGCCCGAATGTACGGAGGTAGCCTTTATACCTATCCGTTTCAGATTATCGACCTGATCTTTCATCAACGCGATCAACGGAGTAATCACCAAGCAGATTCCCTCCATGGCCAAAGCGGGCACCTGAAAAGTTATGGACTTTCCGCCCCCGGTAGGCATCAACCCCAACGTATCTTTTCCTTGACACACCGAACGGATAATATCCTCTTGTAACGGACGGAACGAGTCATAGCCCCAATATTGCCGGAGGATTTGCAGGTAATTCGTTTCGTTTTCCATATATAGTGCCACTCAATCCGGAATCCGGATATCCTTTATCTGCAACTGAAGCGTTGTATTCCCATTATACGTATTCTCTTCGATGGTATAGCAAATATCAAATGGTTTCATCAGCTTGATATGCGCGTTATACTGACTCATGCTAAATGCAATACCATGAATTGGCGATGAAGCCGACTTGCTATCGATGATTTCCAGTTTGATATGCTCCTGGTCACGCCCCACCAGTTTGCTCGTCCCATAGTCCTGTACGCCACACGTACAGAATATCGGCTTATGGTTTTCCGGTCCGAACGGACTCATCTTCTTCAAGTCGCTCATGAACTTAGGAGTAATCTCCTTCAAATCCAGAAACGCATCGATATCAATCTGTGGTGTCATCTGCTCAGGAATAATCTCTTCTGCGGCAATTTGCTGGAACCGCTCTTTAAACGCCTCTAAGTTTTCCTCTTTCAAAGAAAGCCCGGCGGCATAGGTATGCCCTCCGAAGTTCTCCAGCAAATCCCGGCAATTCTCAACGGCCTTGTAAATATCAAACCCCGTCACGGAACGTGCCGACCCGGTTATCAGCTCGGACGATTTGGTAAGGACCACCGCCGGACGATAATATTTCTCGGTAAGCCGTGAGGCCACGATACCAATTACCCCCTTGTGCCATTCCGGATTGTAAACGATAATCGCCTTTTTGTCCTCCTGTTTATCGAAGCCCTCGATAATAGCGTTAGCCTCATCGGTAATTTTCTTATCCAGCTCGCGCCGTTCTTCATTGTAATGATTGATACTCTCGCTCTTCTTCCGTGCGGTTACACTATCTTTAGCCAGCAAAAGGTCTACGGCCTCTTTCCCGTTCATCATCCTTCCTGAAGCATTCAGACGTGGACCTATCTTGAACACAATATCACTGATGGTAATCTCCTTTCCGGACAGGCCACACACATCAATAATCCCTTTTATACCGAAACTCGGATTGTTATTGATTTGCCTTAATCCGTAATAGGCCAAAATACGGTTTTCCCCTGTGATCGGGACAATATCCGAAGCAATGCTCACGGCGGTCAGTTCGAGCAATTTCTCTAAATCCGAAAAAGGGAATCCGTTGTTCAGCGCAAAAGCCTGCATGAACTTGAAGCCCACACCACATCCGCTAAGGTGTTCATAGGGATAAACCGAATCCTCACGCTTGGCATCCAGCACCGCAACCGCATCCGGAAGCACCTCGTCGGGCATGTGATGGTCACAAATAATAAAATCAATGCCTTTCTGCTTGGCATACTCAATCTTATCAATCGCTTTGATACCACAATCCAACGAGATAATCAGCGAAACACCCCGTTCGTAGGCATAGTCAATGCCTTTACATGAGATACCATACCCTTCATCATACCTATCCGGAATATAATAATCCAGATTCGATGTAAAAGGTCTGAGGTACTTGTAGACCAATGCAACGGCAGTAGTCCCGTCTACATCATAATCACCATAAATCAAAATCTTCTCCTTATGTCCCAATGCGTGGTTCAGACGCTGGACCGCTTTGTCCATGTCCGGCATCAGAAACGGATCTTCCAAATCCTCCAAGCTGGGCTTGAAGAATTTCCGGACCGCTCCGGCTGAAGTAAGTCCCCGACGAACAAGCAGCAGACTAATAACCGGACTGAGCCCCAGTTCTTCCGCCAACTTATCACGCAACCGAATCTCTTCGTCTGTAGGAGGTTGATAATTCCATTTGTTAGTCATTTATATGTTTTTTTCTTTTTTATCAGCTTCACATCCTTTCGTTTTCTTCCGGCTCAAGTCTGCCACTTGCCAGCGTGAAAGGATTCAATTTGTAAAATTAGGAAATAAATCCGGATTGTCATCTATTTCTTTCTGATTTTTCAAGTATTTCATCCAAAACGCGCCTGAAGACTTTTCATAACACCCCAACCCTCTAATTGCATCACCCGAGTGATGCAATTAAATCACAACCGTGATGCAATTAATTCACCCGGGTGATGCAATTAAATCACCTGAGTGATGCAAACAAAATTTCCTTTAAAAAGGATAACCGATAGCCAAATGAAAACCTAACCCGTCCTTGAAATTCGGGATATTATAATAACCGCTCTTTCCGGTTTCGTACGGGACATGGAGTCCGATTCCGCAATCGACACGCACTACGATGAATTGCAAATCATAACGCAGACCTACCCCCGTCCCCAGAGCAAGGTCTTTCAGGAAATTTCCCCATTTCAATTGTCCGCCCGGACGATTCGGATCTTCATGAATCAGCCAGATATTGCCGGCGTCCAAGAAAACCGCTCCGTTCAGTCCGGCAAAGATAGGGAAACGATATTCCAGATTCGCCTCAAACTTCAAATCGCCCGTCTGGTCAATGTATCCATACTGATTATCCAAATCCGGCCGGAACCGTCCCGGACCGATACTTCGGATGGTAAATGCCCGAATACTATTAGCTCCTCCTATATAGAATTGTTCGTTATAAGGCGTGGTATGATTCTCGGCATTTCCATACCCATAAATCACCCCTGCACTCAGACGGCCTACCAAGTTATGCCCTTTCGCCAATTGCCGGTTATAACGAATCTCCGAGCTGACCTTGACAAATTGAGAAAACACATTACCCATCAATTGCTTGTTCTCCTCTTTGAAACTTTTTCCCGCCAAAGCATAAATACCACTCAATATATTTCCAGACTGGGTTATGGAAGTTTGCCACCAGATATGATGTTTTTTCTCTTTGAGCGGAGAATCATCATACGTGTACGTATAGCTCATGGATGGTATGAACTGGTCCTTCAAGCTCAAGAACAAGGCCCGGTTCGCCTGGGTAATGGAATCGAATGTCTCGGTAGTATGTTGCAATTTATTATAGGCCAATTTGAAGGGTACAACCGAATGATGACTGGTCGCCGAGCTTTGGAAATCAAGCGTAGCGCTTCCTCCAAAAGAGAGCATCTTAAAAAATTTAGCCCGATTCATCTGATCAGCATAAATCCGGAAAGTCGTGCTGGAGGGATAATGCAGATTCCGCTCCAAATACCCCGGAAACAGAAGCTGGGGTAAAGTCAGTGTGCTACTGATTCCCATCTCATAGCTATTCATCAAAGACGACTTACCTCCGACACGCTTGCCCGTTTGCCATTCATACGAACCTTTCAATTGGACACCGAACACCTCACCTCCACCAAATATGTTCCGCCTTGTCACGCTAAAAATAGCTCCCGGCCCAGTCTGGTCATTGCTTTTAGTGGTTACATTAAACTCCAATTCACCATCCAAAGGCAAATCATAGGCCGTATTGATGCGAACATCCAAGGTGTCACACCGGCGCGTTGTATCTTTCGGGGTATATTGTATTTCGGTATACTTGAATATGCCCAACCGGGAAAGTCCGGTCTGCGTATCTCCCTGCTTGGTGAACGAATAACGATCTCCTTCCTTAAATTGCAATTTACGATAAAGAACGGCCGGACGGACACGCAATTTCCCTTCATAAAGGATTCTCAGCCCATTATAATACATCGTATCTGTCGGCAATTCGTTATTATATCCGTTCAACGCAACCGTAATATCGCCAATTTTCCAAGGGCGGAGCGCTTCACGCGGCATACCGGAAGAGGGTACGATACGCAAGGAGACCTTTCCCGGATTTCGAGTTGTATCAGCATGATACGTAATATATTCCGGACGGAAATAATAATATCCATTGTTCCGAAGCAGAGAGCTGATACGCTGGCGTTCAGCCTCCAATTGCACCACATTAAAATTATCCCCCTTATGCAACAACGACTCTATTTTGTTGGAGCGGACAATTGTATCTGTCCTATGCCGACGTTGCATATACCGGATGCTATCATACGTATAGGGCTTACGCATGGTAATGGTATATTGAATCTTCGCTTGCTTCGGGTCCTTGGGATTCGGAATCAGCTCATAGGAGGCATTTCCCCGGAAATAGCCATATTCTTTAAGGAGGTTCTGCGCGACCTTGACCCGGACCTCCGGATTTACGTTTGTAATCAATACCGGCTTAGCGGCCAATTTATCGAACATCCATTTTCCCAATTTCCCTTTTTTATGAATCAACGCATTATACATCCACAAACCGAAAGGGAAAGGCAAACGGACCGATGAGCTTCCCAACAAGGCATTATTCGGCGGATAATCCAATGCCGCCCGGATCTCGGTCAGTGTATTCTCACCAGCCTCCGTCGAGTCCTGTTCGATTACCTCTACCTTCTTGATACCCGTATAAAGAATCTCCTCTTCCGGCAGATTCTTGGTAACGGAACAAGAAGTAAGCAATCCCACCAGCAAACTTATAATATATATATTACTTTTCCTTTTCATTTTCCTTGTTTTTTTCATCTTCATCCACCGGTTTCACTTTATTCCGCTTGAAGA